>CAJJQT010000017.1 GCA_905193995.1 uncultured Porphyromonadaceae bacterium
TTATTGAGCTGGCAGTACGCTTTCCAATATGGTGTCAACTCTTTCTCTGCTTCTTGGAACCAATTATAATAGGTGCGTGAATAGCTTTGAGCGATATCCTTAAAATCGACATCATTCAACTTTGGCAAACATACATTTAAGAATCGTTCTGATTCCTCTTTGAGTTTCATGACGGATTTTTCCAGAGCATCAATATCGTATGCAGCCATCTCCTCAGCTTCATCAATCAGATTATTCGGTTCAGGGAGTTCATCGTATAAATTCGCTATGTACAATGCATCGGCAAAGGACAATTCCTGTTCCTCGGTGATACTATTGATGGTGATAAGGTCTTGAACAAGTTTGTTTATCATTTGTATTGGCTTGAGATATTTATGGCTTTCACATGAATATAGAACAGCATGAGTTCTCTTTGGTTCTCTTCAATAGTACACCATATGTCGCTTTTGGCTATCCTTTGGCTACCCGATTTTACAGAAATAGCTGATAACCAAACGATTATCAGCTATTCTATGAGCCGCGAGTGGGACTCGAACCCACGACCTTTTCGTTACGAATGAAATGCTCTACCAACTGAGCTATTGCGGCGATGTGTCACTTTGACGGTGCAAAGTTACAAATTTTTTCCGGACTGCGCGCTAAAAGTCAGTTTAATTTTTGCTTTGGCAAGCGAAATTTTTGCCATCACGGGTGTCGACACATAGGGCGCGATGGACGTTACGACAGTCGACGTCCCGTAACCGTAGTTGTACGAACCTCCGGCAGCCGACTCGGTGTTGACCTGCACCGGCACGAGCACAAAGGTCAGATCTTCGTCGGTGATGGTCTCGAGCTCGAGCAGATGGTTCAGATAACCGCGCAGGGCGAAGGTATATGCGCCGGTGCGGGCGCTGTAGGCCGAGTAGAACGACGTGATGTTGTCGCAGACGGTGTTGTCGGCGAAGAACTTGTCGACGTCCTTCTTGAGGATGAGCATGGCGTAGGGCGGCGGCGTGATGCCGTACTTGTTGGGGATGGAGTCGGCGGGAATCTCGAATGTGAGCGAGTTGAGTACGCGCAGCGAGTTCTTGTAGCGATTGTAGCTGGCCGCCACCTCGCGGCCGGGGAAGCGGATGTCGACCTGATATCCGGCGGGGCCAGCGATCACGTGCTCGCCTGAGGCGATCATCTGCTCCAGCGAAGCGGCGGGGACATACTTGATGATATTGCTCATCACCATCTCGGGCGTGACCGCGTAGTAGTCGCCGACATAGTTTTTGGTCTCGTAGCGGGCCGAGTCGGTGTTGTAGGTTGTCTTGTGGTAGTAGGTGCGCATCGAGGTGATGGAGAAGTCGCTGATGCGTCCGCTGCCGTAGCTCGAGCGGAAGAAGAATCCCTTGAAGACGTTCTCGGCGAAGCGCGCGGGCTCGCTGTAGACGGTCGGGTCGGCCATATAGGCGTCAAAGAGTTCGCGGGCAAGCGACACCGGCAGCTTCATTGCCACGGCAAGGTTGGTCTGTTTCTGCACCGAGTCGGGCTCGTTGGCTGTCGACGCGGTGTAGATAGCCGAAGCTATCGGTGCAGTGGCGTAGTATCCGGTTGGATCAAAGTTGCTGTAGATGGGGTAAGGCAGATCGCGCGTGAGGCGGTAGATCTCGACTCCCATCGGCACGAGCGAGTCGCCAACGAAGTTTGTGCGGGGCATCTGCATGAAGAGCTTCATCGAATCGATGTCGGCGGCACGCACCCCGACGGTGTCGATGCTTATCGAAGGCATGAACTGGGCCACGAACTCGCTCGACACGGATCCGTAGGCGGGAGCGTCGACCTGGCCGAGGAGCTGCGAGGTGGTGTGCGAGAGCACTACGGGATTGGATTCGGTGGAACCGGCGACGGTGAAGTCGGAGTCGACGACGATCACCACTGATTCGTTGTCGAGCACATTGCCGACAGTGGATGTCTCGTCGCACGATATGGCGAATGCCGCGGCGAGCAGCGCGACAATTGCGGTCAGAATTGAGGATTTCATCCTAAGCATATGTGTTACAGGGAACGGTAAAAATCGCCGTAGGCCTTGGCGTAGTCGGCCTGCGGGTCATATTCAAGGAGGGGCTTGCCGCTGCGGCGGGCGTATTCGATGATCTCGGGGTCGACCTGATCGGAACTGATGGCCACAGCGTCGGCGAAATCGATGGCAAGGCGGTTGAGGGCGTTGAGATCGACGGGGCCGTCGCCGAGCGATGCGAGCGCCTCGTCGCTGAAGCCATCCATGCGCAGCTTCTCGACGAAGCGCGGGTCGAACTCGGCGGGCAGCGAGCGGTCGTAGAGGGAGAATACCACCTTCGAGCTGCTGAAGGCCGGATCCTCGCCGTAGACGGTCTTGAGATACATGGGAACGAGGGCTGAGATCCAGCCCGTGCAGTGGATCACCGAGGGAACCCAGCGGAGCTTGCGGGCGGTCTCGAGGACACCGCGCACGAAGAATATCGAGCGTTCGTCGTTTTCGTGGGCGAGCGTGTCGGTCTCGAGCTCGTTGGCGTGGCGTTCGAAGTAGTCGTCGTTGTCGATGAAATAGACCTGCATGCGCGAGGGCTGCAGGGTAGCGACCTTGATGATCAGCGGATGGTCGGTGTCGTCGATGACAATGTTGAGTCCCGACAGGCGGATAACCTCGTGAAGCTGATTGCGGCGCTCGTTGATGGCGCCGTAGCGCGGCATGAAAGTTCTGACTTCGATTCCGGTCTCCTGGATGCTCTGAGGCAGGTCGCGTCCGAATGTCGACAGCGGATCCGGGGCCAGATACGGGGTAATCTCCTGTGAGATATATAGCACTTTATTGACGTCCATCTGCTAACTGTATTTACACCCTGAAAGCCAATGGCGGCCGTAACGGGCTTTGATACTGCAAAATTACAAAAAAATTCCCGTTCGGCCGCCATTTTGGCGGGATTTTTGATTTTTTAGCACTCCGCAGGGCTGTGCGCGTCAGAAATACCGGCGGACGAGCCGACGTATTATCAGGCAGTTGATCGCCGTGACCGCGGCGATGAGAGCGGCTCCGGCACCGATGGCAGCCGCGGGCGACGTGACTGTCGCACCGAGAGCCTCCACCGCCGGAGTCCACACGCTTTCGATGGCCAGCATGGCCGCCGACGCAAGCACGAGTACTGCGGCGTTGACCGCAACCACCAGACGGATGTAGCAGCCCGACACCTGCGAGGGTCGGTAACCCAGAAGCAGCAGCCCGGCAATGGCGCGGCCGTTTTTCTGAATCAGCAGGAAGAGACTCAGCACCAGAATGAAGAGCGCCAGCAGCGTGATGATGCCGCCTACGGCCGCGATCGACGTAGTGACAAGCTTAAGCAGATAGCTCGTGCGGCCCAGATCGTCGTCGGGCCCGGCTATCTGATAGTCGCGTTCCTCAAAAAATCCGCGCACGGAGGCGTCGGTCGGATCGGCTACCGTAACGATCAGCCGCGAGGGCGCCTTGACCCCGTCGGAACCGAAATGCCGGTGAGCCCAGTCCATGAACTCCTGCGGCACGGCTATGGTATTGAGCCACGACGAGAAGCCGACGATGCGGGCGGGCAGCACGGCGCTGCCGCGCTCGCCGCTGAGGCTTACCGTCAGCGGCACCGACGATATGACACTCTCGCTGATCATGGGCATGCGGCCGCTGGCGGCAAAGCCGAAGTTATAGAGGGTCAGATAGTCCTTCGACAGCACTATCGGTATCTCGGGATGGAGCGAATCGAACTCGAAGCCCTCTATCCGGCCGTCGACGAGGCGGTCGGGCACCGATTCGAAGAACAGGGCCGTGGCCATGTGTCGGCCGCCCATATTGATCGATGCATACACCTCGAAGTCCGAAGCCTGGAAGGCCGACACGTCGCCGCACCAGCTCTGCGAGCGGATTTCCTCAATCTCCTCGTCGCTGAAGTCGGTCGAGCTCGAGCCGAAAGTATCGAGCAGTCCGACAGGCTTGGATATGACTATATTGCGCGGCGACACAAGCTGCACGTCGCTGTCGCCCCGGCCGGTAAGAGCCCGGCCTATGTCGTTGTAGAACTGAATGGCCACCATGACGATGACCAGGCCGACGAGCGTAGCCAAGGCGTAGCCACCGATCTGCCAGGGGCTTATATTCTTACGAAGCAGTTTCCAGATCATAGCGTCAGCTGTGTTACGGGGGCATCGACCGCGAGCGGGTTGCCCACCGAGGTGAATATTACGCCGGCGTCCTGTCGGCGGGCGTCCTCCATGATCATCGCGGCGCACTGGCTGTTGTTGTAGGCGTCGAGGTGACTGACCGGTTCGTCGAGCAGGATGAAGTCGTAGGGCTGGCACAGGGCGCGGACAATGGCCACGCGCTGCTTCTGGCCGACCGACATGCGCCCTGCGGGGCGGTCGAGCAGATTATCTATGCCCAGACGGCGGAACATATCCGTGATTTCGGTATCGGTCTTGCAGCCGGTGAGGCGATTTTTGAGCCGGACATTGTCCATGGCGGTGAGCTCGTCGAAGATGTCGAGCTCCTGGGGCAGGTAGGCCAGATGTCGGCGGCGCACCTCACACCAGCCGTTGACGCCCAGCGTGCTGACATCGGTGTCGTTGAAGCTGATCGAGCCGCAGTAATCGTGCCGGCTGCCGTAGATGAAGCTGCACAGCGACGTCTTGCCCGTACCCGACCGGGCGTTAAGGCAATACACCTCGCCGCGGCGAAAGCTGAGATCGGCCAGCATCACCTGCGAGCGGTCGAAGCGTTCACGGCCGGCCTTATCATCAAATACGCGGGGCAAGACCCCGCGTAATTTGATTTCGCTTATCTGTGAAATGTTGTCTTTCAAGTTCGTGACAGTTTTTGATCAGAAACGGCCCTGGAGCTTGACTCCGGCCTCGACGAGGGTGAGCAGGAAAGGCTTGTCGGTATTGGTCAGCTCGACTTCACCGTCAATCTCGTCCTTAGTTATGTGGGCGCTGCCCTTGACACCGAACTTGATGCCTGCCTGCTTGAATCCGAAGAAGTTGGCGGGCAGGTTGACGGATGCGAAAGCGTACCAGTCGTCCTTGCTGCCCATGGTCGAATTGGGTGATTTCTCAGCCGTGGCCACTGCGAGACAGTCGCCGTCGACGAAGAATCGGATATTGCCCTGACGCGGGATCTTGACTTCAAAGCCGTCGTCGTCGCCCGAGACCTTCAGACCTGCATCTTTTGCAAGGCTCTTGAGATTCTTGAGCAGTTTCGCGCCGCGACCGTCGAGAGTGGCGACGCCGAACGCACCGGTGACGCCCTTGAGGCTCTCGGGCTGCTTGGCCGGGTTATCGAGGTTGGCGGTAAAGAAGAAGCCGCCGCTGAGGGCCTTGAGGATATCCTCGGAGTCGACGGGCAGACCGCGCAGGTTGCGCTCCACATCGCGCAGCATCCAGCTTTCGCCGTACTTGTCGAGGGCCTTGAGAACGCTCATGTCCTTGAGACCGCCGAACGCGAAGGCTATGTTGTCGTCCTCGCTGACGAACTTGGCGAGATCGCCGATGGGCGCGAGCTCGACGGGAGCTTCCGTCGACAGATCGATTTCCTTGCCGGAAGTGTTCATCACCTTGCCTTCGAACTTGGCTTTGGCGCCGTCGAGTTCAACCGAGAACGCCATGGCGAAGTCGACCTTCGCCTCAGGCGACACTACGATTCCGTACATAGTCTTGGAGCTGCGGCTCTGTATGGCATCGACCTTCCAGTCGGCCAGCGGCTCCGACATCTTGTCGAAAGTCTTGCGGACAATCTTCTTCAGCGCGGCTTCGTCCTCGTACCACAGACCGGGAATGAAGATCAGCACATTTCCTTCCACCAGGGCGACATCACCGCCGTAGGTGGCGTCTTCTTCGACAAAGACAGCCTTGTCATCGATATTTTTCTTTTTCAGACCGAATTTCTTGAGCGATGACTCCACCTCGGCGCCGTCCTTGATGAGCACTGCAATGGTGCTGTAGGGAGATTTCTCGTATCCTGCCACCATCACGCGCTCGTAGTCGATGCCACGGAGCTTCGAGATTTCCTTCACCCCGTCGCCGGCGAGTTTCTTCAGCGACGAAGGCAGCACAACCTGACCGTCCTCGAAGCTTGCGTCGAGCGATTTCAGCACCTGTACAGGGTTGATCAGCGCCACGGCCACGGCATCGTCACCGGCTACCGAAAGGAGCTCTTTTGTCTTGCTGTCGGAGCATGACGTCACGCCGAAAAGCAGCAGGGCGGCTATGGCAGTGAACAAAAGATTGCAGATTTTCTTCATAATTTGCTTTATTATTTTGTGTTTAAACGGTATATTCAGGATGGTTTCCGGCAAAGTTAAGTATTTATTTCTGATTGGCAACATTTATCCGCAAAAAAATAGTAACTTTGCCTAAAATTCAGACTAATTTACTATGGACTTTATCTCTCAACGTGTTAAAGCGCTCGCCGCATCGCAGACGCTCGCCATGTCGCAGAAGAGCGCCGAGCTGCGTGCCCAGGGCATCGATGTAATAAATCTTTCGGTCGGCGAACCCGACTTCAACACGCCCGACCATATAAAGGAGGCGGCCTGCCGGGCTATCGCCGAAAACTATTCGTTCTACTCGCCCGTGCCCGGCTATCTGTCGCTGCGCAAAGCCGTCAGCGACAAACTCAGCCGCGAGAACGGCCTGACGTTCGCCCCCGAGCAGATCGTAGTGTCGAACGGCGCCAAGCAGGCCTTGTGCAACGTGATTCTGACCACTGTCAATCCCGGCGACGAGGTGGTCATCCCCACCCCCGCCTGGGTCAGCTACGTCGAGATGGTAAAGCTCGCCGAAGGCAAAGCCGTCTGCGTGCCGTCAGGCATCGACAGCGACTTCAAGATCACGCCGGACCGCCTTGAGGCAGCCATCACGCCGCGCACGCGCATGATCCTGATCTGCTCGCCGTCGAACCCTACCGGCAGCGTCTACACCGCCACCGAGCTCGCCGCCCTGGTCGAGGTCATCGCCCGCCACCCCGAAGTGATCGTCGTGGCCGACGAGATCTACGAGCACATCAACTATACGGGACAGTTCACGTCGCTGGGCTCCTTCCCGCAGATCGCCGACCGCACCGTCATCATCAACGGCGTGTCGAAAGCCTATGCCATGACCGGGTGGCGTATCGGCTACTGCGCATGTCCGGCCCCGCTGGCCAAGGCCGTGTCTAAGCTCCAGGGGCAGTACACCTCGGGCGCATCGTCAATCGCGCAGAAAGCTGCCGAAGCCGCCTACACGGGCCCGCAGCAATGCGTGGCCGACATGTGCGCCGCCTTCCGCCGCCGCCGCGACCTGGTTGTGGACATGGCCCGCGAGATCCCGGGCTTCAAGGTCAACGTACCTCAGGGCGCCTTCTATCTGTTCCCTGAAGTATCGGCTCTTATCGGACGTCACACTCCCGAAGGACAGGTAATCGCCACGTCGGGCGACCTGGCCATGTATCTGCTCATGCAGGGCCACGTAGCCACCGTCGACGGCGCCGCCTTCGGCGCACCCGGCTACATCCGCCTCAGCTACGCCACATCCGACGACAACCTGCGCGAAGCCCTGACCCGCATCCGCGCCGCCGTCGCCGCACTGAAATAATTAGCTAAAATAGCTATAATAGCTAAATTAGCTACAATAATCCGCACGGCGTGCGGATTATTTTTTGCGCTTGGCGCAGCGGTCGACCAGAGGGCAGCCGCCGCAGGCCCGGTCGGCCGAGTCGCAGCCGCCGGGCTTGCGGCGCAGGGCGCGGTAGAGAAGAATGCCGGCGACTATGACCACGACGGCCACGATTATTGTCTGGACGGTCTCGCTCATTTCTGTGATTTTTTTACGGCTTTGGCCACGGCCGCCGGAGTGGCGTCGGCCGGGCACTCGGTGAACGGCAGGCGGTAACCGCAGCCCGAGGCATACTCGGAGCAGCCGTAGGCCGCGCGGCCCTTGATCAGATGGCCCTTGCCGCAGACAGGGCAGATCACCTGCTCGAGTTTGCGGATAGGTTTGGCCCGCTTGCGGGCGGGTTTGTCGGCCGCATCGCCCCCGGCATCCTTTGCACCCTTGACTGCCGCAGGCGCCTGGGGCACGGCGACGATGCGCCGCTGCGAGTTGTCGCTCAGCACATCGCGGACGATGCCGGTGATCATCTCCTTGAGCTCGGCCACGAACGTGGCGGCCTGGAAGTCGCCCCGCTCGATACGGCGCAGCTTGTTCTCCCACAGGCCTGTCAGGCGCGGGCTCTTGATCAGTTCCTCGTTGATGATGCCGATCAGGTCGATACCCGCCTGAGTGGCGACAATACTCTTGCGGCGCCGCTCGATATAACGGCGCTTGAAGAGAGTCTCGATGATGGCGGCGCGGGTAGACGGACGTCCGATGCCGTTCTCCTTCATGGCCTCGCGCAGCTCCTCGTCATCGATGGTGCGTCCGGCGGTCTCCATAGCACGGAGCAGCGTGCCCTCGGTGTAGGGTTTGGGGGCGGTGGATGTCTTCTTTACTACCTTAGGCTCGTGTGGGCCGCACTCCCCGACGGTCATCGGCGGGAGCTCGGGCATGTTCTCGTCGGCCTTGTCGTCGGCCGGCTGCTCTCCTTTTTTTGCCGGATACAGCACGCGCCAGCCCGGGTCGGTGATGACCTTTCCGGTAGCCTTGAAGGCCGTGTCGGCCACGGAGGCGTCGACTGTGGTCTGGCGCGCCAGGCAGTCGGGATAGAATGCGGCGATGAAACGCGTGGCTATCAGGTGGTACATAAGCTTCTCGTCGCCGATGAGGCGGTCGGGCGCCTCGCCGGTGGGTATGATGGCATGGTGGTCGGTGACCTTGGAGTTGTCGAACACCTTCTTGCTCTTGGGCAGGCGCGAGGCCAGCAGGGGCGCCGTCTTGTCGGCGTAGGGCGTCATGCGGCGCAGAATGTCGGGCACCTTCGTGTAGACGTCGTCGGGCAGATAGGTGGTGTCGACGCGCGGATAGGTGGTCACTTTCTTTTCGTAGAGCGACTGGATGAGTTTGAGCGAGTCATCGGCAGTCCATCCCCAGCGGCGGTTGCACTCGACCTGAAGCGAGGTGAGGTCGAACAGTCGCGGAGGGGCCTCGCGCACCTGCTTGGCCGTGACGTTGTCGACCCGCAGCTGCTCCTGAGCCAGCCTGCTGCAGAGCTCCTCGGCCGGCTCGGGCGTGTCGAAGCGCGCCGCGGAGGCGAAGTCGACGCCGCGGTAGACGGTGTGCACCTCGAAAGTGTCCTTCGGTACGAAATTTTCGATCTCGAAGTGGCGTCTGACGATCATGGCCAGCGTGGGGGTCTGCACGCGGCCGATCGAGAGCACCTGACCGCGTGCACCATACTTCATGGTGTAGAGGCGCGTAGCGTTCATGCCAAGGATCCAGTCGCCGATGGCGCGAGAGAGACCGGCGAGGTAGAGATTGTCGTATTTCTTCTGCGGCTCGAGCGAGGCGAAGCCCTCGCGGATGGCCTGATCGGTCATAGATGAGATCCAAAGGCGCCGTACCGGGCATTGCACCGACGCTTTCTGCATGACCCAGCGCTGTATGAGCTCGCCTTCCTGGCCGGCGTCGCCGCAGTTGATGATCTCGTCGGCCGAGGCGGCCAGCGTCTCAATGACCTTGAACTGCCGGCGGATGCCGTCGTCGTCGATGAGCTTGATGCCGAAGCGTTCGGGCAGCATGGGCAGTGCGCCCAGCCCCCAGTGCTTCCATCGCTCGCAGTAGTCGTGCGGTTCCTTGAGGGTGCACAGATGGCCGTAGGTCCAGGTGACGCAGTATCCGGCGCCCTCGTAGTAGCCCTGACGGCGCGTATCGGCCTCGAGCAGCCGCGCAATGTCGGCCGCCACACTCGGTTTCTCGGTGATGCAGAGTCTCAATGCGCGGAAGTTATGCCTCTTTCTTGGCCTGCTGCCACAGGGCTTCCATCTCGTCGAGGGAAAGCTCGCGGATGCCGCGTCCCGCGGCGCCGGCGGCCTGTTCGATGTAGTTGAATCGGCGGATGAACTTACGGTTGGTCAGTTCGAGCGCATTCTCGGGATTTACCTTATAGAGGCGGGCGGCATTGATAACGCTGAAGAGCAGGTCGCCGAACTCCTCGTCGACGGCCTGTCGGTCGCCCGCGGCGATGGCTTCGGACACCTCGCCGATCTCCTCCTTCACCTTGGCCCACACCTGCTCGGGCGACTCCCAGTCGAAGCCGACGTTGGCGGCCTTCTCCTGTACGCGGAAAGCCTTGGTGAGGGCCGGCAGGGCGTCGGGCACGCCGGCAAGCACGGTGCGGTTGCCGCCGCGCTCCTTGAGTTTGAGGTCTTCCCAGTTCTGCTCGACCTTGTGCGCATCGTCGGCCTTGACGTCGCCGAAGACATGCGGATGGCGGAAAATCAGCTTCTTGTTGAGAGCATCGGCCACGTCGGCGATATCGAACTCTCCCTTCTCGTCGCCGATCTTGGCGTAGAACAGCACGTGCAGCAGCACGTCGCCCAGCTCCTTGCGGATCTCGGGCTGATCCTCGCTCAGCAGAGCCTGGGCCAGTTCGTACACTTCCTCTATCGTATTGGGACGCAGCGATTCGTTGGTCTGCTTGGCATCCCAGGGACACTTCACACGCAGAATGTCGAGCGTGTCCATCACCCGGCCGATCGCCGCGAGTCTTTCTTCTCTTGTATGTAGGTTCATTTCTGTGCCTTATATAGTTCTATACCGTTGTTGAGCCATTCGACAAATGCGGCCACGTTCTCATCGTAGGTGCGAGCCGGTTCGAGGGGACGGCCCTCGTTGTCGAGTATCACGTAGTAGGGCTGGGAGCTGATGCCGAACTTATGCTGCTGCAGGTAGCTCCATTTCTCGCCTACCGTGGTTATTGTGACCTGCTGGCCGTATTCCTCGACCGTCTCCGGACGATCGAGACGGGCCTTGTCGTCGACCATAAGCTTGATGAGCACGTAGTCGCGCTCGAGGATGGTGCGCACGTCGGGAGTATCGAATACGGCGCCCTCCATCTTACGGCAGTTGACGCAGGCATAGCCGGAGAAGTCGACCAACACCGGCAGGCCCTTCTCGCGGGCATAGATCATGCCCTCGTCATAGTCGTGAAACTCCTTGAACGTGCCTCCGTAGAGGTTGAAGTCCTGTGTGGTCAGCGGGGGAGCGAAAGCGCTGATGGCCTTCAGCGGGGCGCCCCACAGGCCCGGGAGCATGTAGACGGCGAACGAAAGCGACGCCACAGCCAGGAAGAACCGGCCGACGCCGACATGACCGCTCTCGCCGTCGTGGGCGAAGCGCAGCTTGCCGAGCAGATACATGCCCAGAAGCACGAACAGCACGATCCACAGCGCTACGAACACCTCGCGGTCGAGTATGCGCCAGCCGTAGGCCAGGTCGGCCACCGACAGGAATTTGAGCGACAGTATCAGTTCGACGAAGCCCAGAACGACCTTCACCGTATTGAGCCAGCTGCCCGAGCGCGGCATCTCCTTGAGCAGCGACGGGAAAAAGGCGCACACGCCGAAGGGGAGTGCCAGACCCAGGGCGAAGCCGCCCATTCCGAGCGCCGGGCCCAGGATGCTCTGGTCGGACGCGGCTTCCACAAGCAGCGTGCCGATGATAGGGCCGGTGCATGAGAACGATACCAGCACGAGCGTAAAGGCCATGAAGAAAATCGACACGAGGCCGGTAGTCGACTCTGCCTTGGAGTCGATGGCATTGGACCACCGCGAAGGCAGCTTGATGTCGAACGCTCCGAAGAACGATACGGCAAACACGACAAGCAGCAGGAAGAAGAGCACGTTGAATACCGCGCTCGTAGCTATCTCATTGAGCTTGCCCGCGCCGAACAGCAGCGTGATGGCGATGCCGAGCACCAGATAGATCACCACGATGCTCAGGGCGTAGGTGACGGCGTCGAGTACAGCCCGGCGGCGGCTCTTGCCCTTTTTGAGGAAGAAGCTGACCGTCATCGGTATCATCGGCCACACGCAGGGAGTCAGCAGGGCCACCAGACCTCCGAGGAAGCCCCAGCCAAGGAGCGCCCACCAGGTCGAGGGCGATTCCGACACTGACGTCTGAGCGCCTTTGGGCATCTCGACCGGAGCCCACAGGTCGGAGTGCTCGGCTACAGCAGCAGCCGGTGCCGCGGCGGGCTGTTCGGCCTCGGCGGCAGCGTCGCCGACGGCTGCCTGCGCGGCGCCTGGCGCGCCGAAAGTCACCTCGAACGGCACGTGCTCGGGGCGCGTACACGACTCCTCGGTGCAGGCCATATACGATATTGTGCCCCGCAGCGTGGCGCCGGTCATGCCGGCCGCGAGACGGAACGGCCGGCTGAACCGCACCGTACCTTCCCACCAGGGCAGCTTAAGTTTCAGTGTCTCGTCGATGTGCATGGCCGGCTCGACCGACGGGCGGACGGCGCCCGTGAATTCCAGACCGGCGACCGAGTCGACCTCGAATGCCGTAGGGAACGGCGCGTCGTCGGAAAATCCGTAGATGTGCCAGCCGCTCTCGATGTCGGCCGTCCACGTCACCACGCCTTCGGTAGCCGAAGTCGCCTCGACGTGCGTTGTCCACTTCACATGCACCGGACGCTGCGCGGCGGCCGACGCGACAACAGCCGCCGTCAGCACCACAAGCATCCAAAGTCTCTTTATTTTCAGCATAATATATGTCAATTGTTTTTTCTGATTCATTCACCGAAAGCCTTGTAGACCAAAGTCTCTGTCTGCGGCGGCAGGCAGGTGGTGTTGTCGCAGCCCATATAGGAGACGCTGACTTTCAGCACCGGATCCGGACCGGTGATGCGGAATGGTATATCAAACGCTACCGTCGAAGCCCACCACTCGAGCTCGCAGTCGAACATCGGGTCGAAGACCTTTAGGGGAGCGGCCGAGGGCGTTGCCGCGCCGGCGGCCTCGACCGCGGCTGACTCGCCGAGCGAAATCACCGTGGGCCTCGGCCCTCCGTCGGGCATTTCGAATCCGTAGAGGTGCCAACCGTCGCCCACGAGGGCCCTTACGGTGGCCGTGCCTTCGGTCTCCGACGTCATCTTCACGGACAGGCGCCAGCGTATGGGCCGCGCCGACTGCGCCGCAGCTGCTACAGCCGCAAAAAGCATCATAATAAGCAGTATTCTCTTCATTTCAGAGCAATTTTCTGCAAAGTTACGCATTTTTGCGCAAATCCCAAGGGGGACGACTCCCGCGCACAACAACTTTAGGGCGACCGTTGTTGATTTTTTGATTTATACTTCATAACTTTGCAAGCGTATGGACAGCCCGCTCGACATATCACTGCTGCAGCCGCGGATAGCCTCCGTCGCCCGCTACATAGCCCCGCTGCGCGAGGGCGGCTCGCTGCCGGCCCTGGCCGAGGCCGACGACGGCTACCGCTACGCCGTCAAGCTCGGCGGAGGGGGCCACGGCACCAAGGCGCTCATCTCCGAATTCATCGGCGGCATGCTCGCCGCTGCGGCAGGCCTGCGCGTGCCGCAGCTCATCTTCATCGATCTCGGCGAGGACTTCGGACGCACCGAAGCCGACGAGGAGATACAGGACCTGCTGCGCGCCTCGCGCGGCCGCAATCTGGGCATGCACTTCCTCGACGGCGCCCTGACCTGGGACGTGGCCGTCAACCGCGCGGCGCCCGAAGAAGCCTCGCGCATAGTGTGGCTCGACGCCCTGCTTCTCAACATCGACCGTACCGCCCGCAACACCAACATGCTGCTCTGGCGCGGCGCCCTGTGGCTTATCGACTTCGGCGACTCGCTGTATTTCCATCACAACTGGGACTCGTGGGAGAAAGCAGCCCTGTCGCCATTCCCCTACGTGAACGATCACGCCCTGCTGCCGCAGGCGTCGCGGATGCTCGAGGCCGACTCGGTCATGCACACGTTCATCACACCGGGCCTGATCGGGAGCATCGTGGAGCTGATCCCCGAAGAATGGCTCGCGAAGGCTGAGCCCGGCATCGCCCCGGCCGAACAGCGCCGCGTCTACACCGAATTTCTGACCCGGCGGCTCGATAATTCAAAAATATTCACCGAACATGCCATCCGGGCACGTTCACAGCTGCTCCAATGACCGCCATGCAACAGCCGACCGGCCATCTCTACGAATACTCCGTCATACGCCTGATGCCCGACGTCGAGCGCGGCGAACTGCTCAACATCGGCCTGGCCATGATGTGCAAGCGGCGCCGCTGGGTGCGCGTACGGTTCGACTTCGACCCGGAGCTGGCCGGGCGCCTCGCTCCGGCGTGCGATCTCACGGCCGTCGCCGGACAGCTCGAAGCCTTCATTCTCGTTGCCGAAGGCCGGGGCGACTCGCCCATAGCCTCGCTCGAGGCTCACGAGCGCTTCCGCTGGCTTACGGCCGTACGGTCGGCCTGCATCGTCGCCTCCCGGCCCCACCCCGGCCTGACGGCCGACCTCAACGCCACGTTCGACCGACTGTTCGACCGACTCATACGTCATTAATCCGAAACACACATATTAATTATTATGGACAAAAGCAAAATCATCATGGGCGCCATGATTGCCATCGGCCTTCTCGCCCTCGGCCTCTGCATCAAGGGAGGCATCGACAACTTCTCAAACCGCGGCCGACAGGTCACCGTGCGCGGCCTCTCCGAGCGCCTCGTCGACGCCAACCTCGTCACCTGGCCGATCGTCACAAAAGAGCTCGGCAACGACCTCACCGACATCTACAACCGCATTCAGTCGACCAACCAGCGCATATCCAAATTTTTGAAAGACAACGGACTCGAGGAATCGGAATTTTCCATCAACCCGCCCAAGGTCGAGGACCGCGAGGCCCAGAGCTACAACAACGAACCCGTCAAGCAGCGCTACCTGGTGACGAACGTCATCGTCGTCAGCTCGTCGAAAGTCGACCTGGTCCGCTCGCTCATCGAGAAGCAACCCGAGCTGATGCGCGATGGCATCGCCGTCGTGGCCGGCGACTACCAG
>CAJJQT010000018.1 GCA_905193995.1 uncultured Porphyromonadaceae bacterium
ATAAGACTGTTACGGTCGCTATTATGCCTATGATGTAAAGCGCTACTTTTTTGCCGGACACGCTGCAGAAAAGATAGATGAGCACAAAGGCCATAGTGAATGTGAATGTGCGTGCTATAAGCAGCGAGACAATGATTAGCGCCCACTGTATCTTCGAGAGTTTGTACATCCGTGCTGTCGGATATATGATCAGCAGCATGAGATAGAGGCCTGTAGGCCATCGCCGCGGAAATTCAAAGCTAAGCGGGTTGAACCACGGATCGTAGAACGTCGAAAATATTTTCAGTGTGTTCCAGCTCGGATCGCGCGGGAGCAGCAGCATGCCGTTGACGAACAGGCAGTCGATGGCGTAGAACGAGCAGATGATGAAGACATAGATGTACAGCTGACGGAAGAACTTCCTTATGTCGAATTCCTCACCCGAAAATATTAGGAACGGGACAAAAAGATAAATGATCGCCATATACGATCTGAAGCCCATCCACTGAACGGTAAGCGCCTCCTCGCTCTTGAACATGAAGTAGAGCAGGCCTAAACCGTACAGAGCTGTCAGAAATCCTATTTTTTTGAGGATCGGCGGCTTCCGCAGCACGACAATCGCCACAAGGCTCAGTGCGAACGCTATCAGCGAGATATTCAGATACGTGTCGCTTTCCGAAAACAGTGAGTATCCGCCGAAAAAGATGGTTAGCTGTATTACGAAGTCGTAGCGGTTCTCCTTGAAGCTGCGTATGAGCAGAATGGCTGCGAAAAGTAGACCGAGCGGCATCTGCAGACCGATAAGCGACAGCGACAGCAGAAACAATGTCGGCCACAGGTATTCGCTCCACTCGATCACGAGCGGTTCCTTGCTGCGGCGCGGTCGGCCTGCTGTCTTTTTATGCCTTGCGGTTACTGCGGTTGTCATCGTTTAGCTATGCAAGAGCCGACCGGCTCCGCGTTGTTCGGAGCAGGTCGGCTGTGTGGGTCATGATCAGTGCTTTGAGCTGTGATATCCGTAGGACTTTTTCGTTTTTACACCGTTTACCACTACCGAGAGCTTCTTCAGACGTTTTTCTTCGTGGATTTCCTCGATGAAATCGACGTCGGATGTCGATGTGACGTTGACACGTGTCACATAGACGGTGGCATCGCAGATGCGGTTGAGCGTGAATGTGTCGCTGACCATGCCGACGGGCGCGCTGTCGACCACGATATAGTCGTACATTCCGCGCAGCGTTCTGAACAACTCGTCGACCTTGGGCGAGGCGAGCAGCTCGGCGGGGTTGGGCGGAACCGGGCCCGCCAGAATGATGTCGAGCGTCGGCAGATCGTTCTCAGGGCCCTTTACAATTATGGAGTCAAGGCTTACGTCCGACGACGACAGATACTGTGTCAGGCCGTAGCGGTTGTTAATGCCGAGATATTCTGACAGCCGCGGCAGACGGATGTCCATTCCCACCAGGAGCACTTTTTTACCCAGCAACGCAAGCGAGGCTGCCAGATTTATCGAAATGAACGTCTTGCCTTCGCCTGATTTCGACGACGTCAGCAGCACTACCTTGTCATTGGCATCATTGAAGATGAACAGCAGGTTGGCGCGCATGAGGCGGAAGAGTTCCGATGTCGATGAAGTGTCTGTCGGAGATACGACCATCGCTTTGCCGGTGTTGTCGATGCACATCTCTCCGAGTATCGGCGCCGAGGTGCGCTGCTCGATTTCCTTACGGGTCTCAACCTTGCCGCGCAGCAGCTTCATCAGGTAGAGGTAGACGGGCGGGAGCACCAGGCCGAAAAGCAGAGCTATGATCATGATCGACATCTTGCCCATGCCGATGGGTTTCTTGAGCGTGTAAGGTTCGTCGACGAGTTGTCCCTTAGGAACGGCGTTGGCCAGAAGCATCGCATTCTCTTCCTGACGCTGGCGCAGGAACAGGTAGAGCTGTTGCTTGACCTGGAGCTGGCGGTTCATGTCGATCGTAGTGCGCTCCTGGCCCGGCACGCTGCTCAGGCGCCCGGTGGTCTGGCCGAGTTGCTTGCGCAGGTCGTTGATGGCTATGCGGGTGCGGCTGATGTTCTGGTTGACGGTCGATATTATGTTGGTTCGGTAGGTGTCGAGCCGGTTGTTCATGCGGATGATCACCTGATTGTCCTCCTTGACGGTGTGCAGCATATTCTGGCGTTCGGCTATCATGCTGTTGTAGGCGTTGATTACCGATGCGGCGGCTTCGTTGTCGACGATCGTCGGGACAACCTGGTATCGGTTCTCGGGGTTGTCGACGAATTCGAGGGTCATGCGCAGGACTTCGAGCTGGGTCTCCTGTGCGAGCAGCTGGGCCTCAAGGTTGCCGCGCTTATTAGTCTGGTAGGCGGCTTCGGCGCGCACGTCAACTATCCCCTGGTTCTCCTTGAACTGCTGAATGTTGCCTTCGGCGTCAGATAGATCGGCACCGAGGAGGGCCAGTCGTTCGTCTATGAACTCGGCTGTCTTCTGGCCCTGAAGGTTCTTTTCGTTAATTCCGCGGATGTTGTACTTGTCGATTACGTCCTGAAGGATCATCTCGCCCATCACTGCGTTAGGTGTGTCGTAGCTCAGTTCGATGACGTTCGACTTCTTGTTGGCGATTTCGCTGGTGATGTCGAGCGCAAGGTCTTCGGCGGCTGAGTGGTAGCCGGTCACAAGAATAGTTGAAGTGACGGCTTCGCCCTTGGGATAGAATTCGGTGCGGTCGACAGTGAATTCGCCGAAATTGGTCTTGAAGGTGTGGGGCAGCTTGATGTCCTTGACATCCTCGATTTTGCCGTATTTGCCTTTGATCTTTACGTCGGCAAGGCCGTCTTTATCGACTTTTACTTTGAAAGTGAGGGTCGATTTGAGTGTGTCGATTATGCCTGCGGCGGCGTATACGTCGATCGGATAGTTGGGATAAGTCAATTCGGATTTCAGGAATCCGGTGCGCACGTAGTGCGTTTTGTTCAGTCCCAGGTCGCGGACGACGTCGCGGTAGAGCGAATGGGATGTGATCACGAAGATTTCGTCGTCGACGTAACCCGACGAACCGAACAGCTCGCCCAGGCCCCCGATGGTCATCATAGGGTTGGATTCCTCCTGGACGATAAGCACATTGGCGCGGACGCCGAACTTCTGCTTGTACATGCGGCAGAAGAGGAAGCCGAGCACAAGACAACAGCCGACGGAGATGACAAAGAGGTACCATTTCGACCAGTACAGCTTGAGGGCGCCCCTTATGTTGATGATATCTGAATGATTTCGTTTAGCCATTTCTGAAGACTTGGGGAAGATGTTATTTTACGGTAAGGGCTATGACGAGCGAGGCTATGACGGAGGCCGCGCTCACGACGGTCGATACGACTGTCAGCTTGTAGGCGTTGTCCTGGTTGTAGCGCGAGTTGGCCTGGCGTATTTCGTTTGGTTCTACATAGATGTAGTCGTTCTGCTGAAGGTAGTAGTAGGGCGACGTCAGTATGTCTGAACTGTTGAGATTTATATGTGCGAATTTGCGTTCGCCGTTCTCTTCACGGATTATCAGGACGTTCTCGCGCTGCCCGTAGGGCGTGAGGTCGCCGGCGGCCGACAGGGCGTCGAGTATCGAGAAGCGGTTGCGGGTTACGTTGATGGTCGACGGCTTGGCTACTTCGCCGGCCACGACAACGTTGAAGTTGACAAGCTGTACGGTCACGACGGCGTCTGATACCTCCTTGCGGACCAGTTCCTTGATTTTATCCCTGAGTTGCTCCGTGGTGAGACCGGCCACGTGAAGTTCTCCGATGTAAGGAATGTCTATGTTGCCCTCCGGCGACACGAAATATGTCTGCTGCCGCGGGGTTGAGGTCAGTTTCAGTTCGGCGCGTGTAGCCGGGTTGCTGATCGGAAGGTTGTACTGCGCGGTGGCTTCGGGATACGACGACACGATGGTGATTAGCAGCTCGTCGTCGGGCTTGATCACCGGCGCGTAGTCGCCTGTAGGTAGTGTCCCTTCTTTAATTTCTGATATATCAGTGAAATATGGTAACGTCGTTTTTGTCGAGGAGCATGATGCCATCGCGGCTGCTGTCAGCAAAATTAACGCATAGGTCTTAAGTTTCATCTTCTTCAGGTCTCTTATCTTATGTTTTAGTTGTTTCTATAACGAGCGGTATAGTTAATTATTGTACACGGGGCTAAATTTTATGCCGGTTCATGTTCCGGTGAATAGCCGCGTGAGGATTCTTGACGGCTTCAGGAGCTCTATGACCATGCACGTGCATCCGACGACCGCTGCGGCAGCGACTGCAGCCGTAAGGGCCACCGGCACGAAACCCGGAAGCATCGGCCTGAGCCAGGTTTCGGCCGTCTGCATCGGAAACAGCATGAAATAGTGCAGCAGGTATATGCCCAGACTGTTGCGTCCAAGATACACCCACACCCGCACAGCCGCTGACGGCCCGTCGGGGCGGCCGTAACTTGCATCTGTCCATGGCCTGATGACGGCTATCGCTATCATGGCCAGCGGAATGTGCGAAACCAGCCGCGACACGAAAAGGACTGCGTTGCCGAGATGGCGGTACTGTACGTTGACTGTCAGACAGCCCGCAAGCACTATGATGGCCAGAGTCATAGCTACATCGCTGTGAAGCAGCCGGGCGAAGCCGTCCTTCTGCCGGCGTGCGATCACACCGATGAGGAATGGAAAGGTGTAGCAGCCTGTGGCGTTGAGCTGCAGCGGCTTGTCGATAGCCGGAAACAGTTTGCCGGCGGCAACGATGGCCACTGAAAGGACCAAGGCTGCGGCGATCGACAACGGGGTTCGGTGAAGTCTGTGCAGCAGTTTGGCAGTGGCCGCATAAATTACCATGATCTCGAACAGAGAGACAGTGAACCAATACCCCTGCTTGCCTGCCGAAAGCCAGAACCATCCCAGCGAGGTCTCTTCGTGCCGGTAGAGGCCCAGATGATTGTAGACGAGGATATAGAGGCTGCCGACTACAGCCGTGGGCAGCATGAGCTGCACGAAGCGCTTGCGCAGGTCAGGGCGTACGACGCGGCCGTCGGGCAGGAGCTTGTAGCTGAACCAGCCGCTGATGAAGAAGAACAGCGGCATGTGGATCGAGCCTATGAGTCGGAAGGGCACGCTATCGTCCATATCCGACATGCACAGACACAGCACATGCCCCATCACCACCATATAGATGGCGATGCCTTTGAGTACATCGAAATAGTGCAGTCGTTCCTTGGGCGGCATTTGTCGTGTGATAACATCCCCGGAAAGCGGTGCTTCCCGGGGCGATTGGCGTTAGTGGAGGAGTCAGATGGTCAGTTGACGCGGAAGCGGTCAGAGCCGTCGCGCAGGAAGGCTACGGCCTGGTTGGCGGCCGCGATGCCGGCGTTGATGTTTGCCTCGGCGGTCTGTGCGCCCATCTTTTTGGGTGTAAAGAATACGCGGCCGGCGAAGCGGGTGGCCAGGTCGTCGGCATTCGTGGGCATGACGTCAGCCACATATTTCAGGTCGGCACGCTCCTGCAGCGCTTCGGCAAGGCCTTGCTCGTCGATGACTTCGCGGCGCGCGGTATTGATCAGCACACCCTGGCGGGGCATAAGCGTTATGAGGTCGCGGCCGATCGATCCGACGGTCTGAGGTGTGGCCGGTATGTGGATCGACACGAACTGATTGTCGCGGTACAGTTCCTCGACCGAGTGGACGGGCTGTACTCCGGCGGCAACCATCACGTCGTCGTGGCAGAACGGGTCGAAAGCCGATACTTCCATGCCGAATCCGGCCGCGATGCGGGCCACGTTGCGGCCTACCTGTCCGAAGGCCTGGATGCCGAGTTTCTTGCCCTTGAGTTCGAAACCACTTGTGCCCGCATACATGTTGCGGGCGGCCATCACGGTCAGGCCGAACACGAGCTCGGCTACGGCATTGGAATTCTGGCCGGGAGTGTTCTCGACGATGATGCCGCGTTCGGAAGCAGCCTTGAGATCGATGTTGTCGTAGCCGGCACCGGCGCGGACTATGATCTTCAGGTCGGGCGCAGCGTCCATCACTTCGGCGTCGATCTTGTCGGAGCGCACGATCAGGGCGTCGGCTGTGGCGACGGCTGCGAGCAGGTCGGCCCGGTCGGTGTAGCGCTCAAGCAGTTCGAGCTCATAGCCGGCGGCGTCGGCGACGCGGCGGATGCCCTCGACTGCCACGGGTGCGAAAGGCTTCTCGGTGGCTACCAGTATCTTGTTCATGAGTTTGCGATTTTAAAGTTTGTATTCGAAGTCCTTCATCGCCTCGATCAGCACCTGCACGCTTTCCATTGGCAGCGCGTTGTAGAGCGATGCGCGGAAGCCGCCGACGGAGCGGTGGCCTTTGATGCCGACGATGCCGCGTTCGGAGCAGAACGATACGAAGTCGGCCTCGCGGTCCTTGTACTGCTCCTTGAGCACGAAGCATACATTCATGATCGAGCGGTCGGCCGGATCGGTTACGGTGCCTTCGAACACGTTGCTTTCGTCGATTGCTTTATACAGTGCGGCTGCCTTGGCAAGATCGCGGCGTTCGAGTTCTTTCAGGCCGCCCAGGCTCTTGTAGTAGCGCAGTGTCTGCAGCGCCGAGAAGATCGGAAGCACCGGCGGAGTATTGAACATCGAACCTTTCTTGACATGCGTGCGGTAGTCGAGCATCGTCGGGATGGCGCGGTCGACCTTGCCGAGCGCGTCATCGCGGACGATGACCAGTGTCACACCTGCGGGCGCCAGGTTCTTCTGCGCTCCGGCGTAGACGGCGATGTACTTCGAGAAGTCGATCGGACGCGAGAATATGTCCGAGCTCATGTCGGCGATAAGCGGGCATGGCACGTCGGGATCCACGCGCAGTTCGGTGCCGTAAATCGTATTGTTTGATGTGTAGTGGAAATACTGCGAGCCGGGCGCAACCTGCCAACCCTTGGGGATGTAGGTGTAGTTGGCTTCCTTCGAGGACGCCACCACGTCGACTTCGCCGAAGAGGCGCGCTTCCTTGATGGCGTTCGATGCCCATGTGCCCGTGTCGAGGTATGAAGCCTTGCCCGACAGGAAATTGTACGGGATCATGCAGAACTGCATCGAGGCGCCCCCTCCGAGCCACAGGACGGAGAATCCTTCGGGTATGCCGAGAATCTCCTTGACCAGCGCGGTCGCCTCGTCGATCACCGCCTGAAATTCCTTGCTGCGGTGCGATACCTCCAGGACTGAAAGGCCGGTGTTGGCGAAGTCAAGGATGGCTTCTGCGGTGTTTTTGATAGTGTATTCGCTCAGGATCGATGGTCCTGCGTAGAAATTATGTTTCTTCATACCGTTCGTAGTTAGGTTGTAAGTTTTACCGTTGGCAAAATTAATCAAACATATCGGTTTTGCAAAACATATCGGCGAATATTTGTGGTTTTTATGCTTTTTGAACCAAAGCGGGATTTTTTGCTTTGCAAAGTCGTTTTTAATGCCTATATTTGCGAAAAATTAGAACCTTATGGCAGAAAATGATCCCCGGGGGATTCCTGATCCCCGACGTACACAGCGCAGAGTATGGGTTCCCGAACAGACTGAGCCGGCGCAGGTCGATCCCCGCGCCACGCAGCGCAAAGTCTGGACGCCGGAAGCGGCCGGGGCCGCTCCACGCGCTGCGGCCAATACCCGCGCCACGCAACGTATCGACCCGGTAGCCGTACCTGTGACGGCCACTGAGCAGATGAAGCCCGGACCGTCAGCGCCTGACAGCGGCTGTACGGCTCCATTCAGCCCCGGTCCTAAGAAATCGAAAACATGGCTGTGGATTCTGCTTGCCGTGATTATCCTTGGCGGTGGTGCCGGTGCGTGGTATTTCATGAACTCCGATTCGAAACCGAGGATTACTGATGACGAGGAGGAAAAGGATGCTGTCGAACTGCCCGAGCTCGATGATTACGAACGGCCGGAACAAGTTGAAGTGCTTGAATACAATGATGCCGATGCCGAGCAGATTTTGGCCGAAATGGAAGAACTGCAGGAGGAGCCTGCGAAGATCGCGATAGTAGACGAGCCGCACAATAGCGAAATCCGTTCGCACGATGAGATTCAGTCGGGTGCTGATGAGCTTGAAAGAAATCCTGCCTCGACACAGACTGCCAACGAGCAACCGCGCACGGCTCAGCCGTCGGATGACGTGAATCTCCCGATTGCTATGGTTGAGCAGAAGCCCTCATTCCCCGGAGGTGACGCAGCCATGTACAAATGGCTTGGCGAGCAAATCCACTATCCGGCCGACGCTGCAGAGGAAGGGGTTCAAGGTCGTGTAGTTGTGCAGTTCATAGTCAAGAAAGACGGCAGTATTGCAGACGTGAAGGTCGCACGCGGCAAGCACCCGTCGCTTGACCGCGAGGCCGTCCGTATAGTGAAGGCAATGCCCCGCTGGTCGCCCGGCCGCAACAACGGGCAGTCCGTCAACGTGTCATACACCCTCCCCATCACGTTTAAGCTTCAGAACTGATTGTGCTGCGCTTGGCCCGACTGAGAAAAATCGTATGGTTGTGGCTGGCGTTTGCGTCGGCCGCTTTCGCGCAGATGTCCGCCCCTTTGGACAGTGTTGTCGGACCGCTTGAGTCAGTTTCTGACACGACGATATATGCGGTGAAAGATGTCGATGTCAAGCCGCAGTTTCCCGGCGGAGATGAGGCAATGTACCGATGGCTTGCCGATAATATTAATTATCCGTCCATTGATACAGGAAAACAATTTAAAATAGTCGTGCAATTTGAAATCAGCGTATCGGGTAAAATTGAAAATATCATATTCATAAAAAAATGTGGAATACCTCAGCTTCGTAAGGAAATCGTTCGTCTGATCGAATCTATGCCGGTCTGGTCGCCCGGATATGTGAATGGCATGCCGGTGCGGGTCAGATATTTATTGCCGATTACATTTCGTTGCGAGTAATATGGGGCTCAGGATTAGTATCCTGCCGTAATACAGATTCCCGCCTGATGGAAAATCATAGGACGGGAATCGGTATATATGGGTGAATTGTTATTTCGCGTAGCCGACGGGGTTGTTGAGGGCGGGTACGTAGCGTTCGTCGAGGCCGAGCAGTCGGCGGATGGCGTCGCTGTCCATCGTGGCACGCGGGACGGTGGCGAGGCCGTTGGCGGCGCAGAACAGGTTGATGTTCTGGCTGACTATGCCTGCATCGGTAAAGCCCATAAGCAGGCCTTTGTCGGCCGGCAACTCGAATTTGTTGAGGTTGATGACCATCACGACCGAGATAGGAGCGTCGAGTACGAATTCCTGGCTGAAACCGCCCGGCATTCCGGCGAGCAGCTGCCGGTGGTCGCCGTCGGCGACCTTGTCGAGCGCATTATTCTTGAAGTCGTAGAGCGAGACGCCGTCGGCGCTGAATATGTAAAGATCAATCTCCTGCGAGTTTAGCGCTGTCGGATTGGTACGCATATTGGTCTCCGGGCGGTTGATGCCTGCTGCTGACCAGAGGAGGTTGGAGAGCGTCTGCGGGTCGATAGGCCGGTCCGGATCATATTCGCGTATGCTGCGCCGCTGCAGCAGCGCGCTGTCAAGGCTCATGCCGCCGGTGTGCGTGGGTGCGGGCAGGGCGGTCTGAGCCATAGTGTCGGTTATTGTCATAGCTAAAGCTGTCAGTAAAATGATTATTTTTCTCATAATAACTGCTTAAGGGTGTATAAAGTTCAACCGGCCGACGTTCTACCACTCGCAGGTGAAGGAAACGGCCGGAGTGGGGGCCGGAATTGGCGGGCGTAGCTTCGTGACTGTCAGGCTTCCGGCCGTGATCTGCGGGAATGCCGCCGCGACGGCCTGCCGGATGCGCCAGGCCAGATTCTCGATAAGCATGGCTTCGGAGGCGCATTCGCCGACGATCACCCGGGTGACGTCGGCATAGTTCAGTGCAGCCCCGATGTCATCGGTGCGCATGGCTTCCGAAGCGTCGTAGTGCAGACGGGCCGAGATCTCGAATCGGTTGCCGATGCGGCGCTCGGCCTCGGCAACGCCTACGCGGGCAAATACTTTCAGCCCCGTAATGTCGATGTAGCTCTCCTTCATTTGCGCTTGCGGCTCTTTTGCTGGCTGCGGCCTTTTTTGGACTGTTTCTGATGCTTCGCCTGCTTCTGCTGGCGCGAGGCAAGAGCGGCTGCCGCAGTGCTGAGGTCCTTGAGCGACTTGGCCGGATGCTTTTCGTCGACGATGACGAAGTCGAGCTGCTTGCGGTCGAGATTGCAGCGGGCGACCTGCACCTGTACCTTGTCGCCGAGACGGTAGCGGTTGTTGTGCCGCCGTCCGATAAGGCAGTAGTTGCGCTCGTCGAAGTCGTAGTAGTCGTCGGCAAGGTCGCGCACGGGTACGAGGCCTTCACACTTGTTGTCGTCGAGCTCCACGTACAGACCCCATTCGGTCACGCCGGAGATCACACCGTCGTAGACCTCGCCGAGATGGTCGTTCATGTATTCGACCTGCTTGTATTTGATTGATGCGCGCTCGGCGTTCGCAGCCAGTTGCTCCTGGTCTGATGAGTGCTTGCATTCCTCCTCGAGCTTGTCGACATTGACCGAGCGGCCGCCCTTGAAGTAGCGGTCGAGCAGGCGGTGTACCATCATGTCGGGATAGCGGCGGATCGGCGACGTAAAATGTGTGTAGTAGTCGAAGCCAAGGCCGTAGTGGCCGATGTTGGTCGTGGTGTATATGGCCTTTGCCATAGAGCGTATGGCCAGGGTCGACAGGAAGTTTTCCTCGCCTTTGCCCTTGACGTCGTCGAGCATGCGGTTGATCGACTTGTTGACGTCGCGGGCGGCGCCTGACGTGCGCAGGCGGTAGCCGAAAGTCTTGGCCAGCGAAGCCAGATCGCTGAGCTTGTCGGGGTCAGGCATGTCATGCACGCGGTATACGAATGCCTTGGGCTTTTTCTTGCCTGAGGCTTTTCCTATGTAGGTGGCTACCGTGCGGTTGGCCAGCAGCATGAATTCCTCGATGAGTTTGTTGGCGTCCTTTGACTCCTTGAAGTATACGCCCGTCGGATGGCCGTTCTCGTCGATGTCGAAGCGGACTTCGGCGCGGTCGAATTCTACCGATCCGTTCTCGTATCGGTCGGCACGCAGGATCTTGGCCAGGCGGTCGAGCGTACGGATCTCCTCGACCAGGTCGCCCTTGCCGGTCTCGATCACTTCCTGCGCCTCCTCATAGGCGAAGCGGCGGATCGAGCGCGTGACGGTGCGTACTATGCGGCTGTTGATGACCTTGGCCTTGTCGTCCATCTCGAAGATTACGGAGAAGGTGAGCTTGTCCTCGTCGGGGCGCAGCGAACAGATCCCGTTGCTCAGATGCTCGGGGAGCATCGGTACTACGCGGTCGACCAGATATACTGATGTGGCGCGGTCCTGAGCCTCGCGGTCGATTATGGTGTCGGGGCGCACGTAGTGTGTCACGTCGGCGATGTGGACGCCGATCTCCCAATTGCCGTTAGGTAGCTTTCGTATCGACAGGGCGTCGTCGAAGTCTTTGGCGTCCTTGGGGTCGATCGTGAATGTGGTGACGCCGCGCAGGTCTTCTCGCCTGGCTACTTCCTCGTCGGTGATGCCGGCTCCGATCTTTTCGGCGGCTTTTTCGACGGCCTCCGGATACTTGTACGGCAGACCGAATTCTGCCAGGATGGCGTGTATCTCGGCGTCGTTCTCGCCGGCTTTGCCAAGCACATCGACGATCTCGCCGCGCGGATTGTTGGAGTCGGAGGGCCAGTCTGTAATGCGGGCTACAGCCTTGTCGCCGGTCTGGCCGCCTTTAAGGCGCGGACGCGGTATGAGGATGTCGGTCGCCAGATACTTGGAGTCGGGTATGAATGAGGCGAAGTGCTTGTCGACTTTCAGTGTGCCGATAAATGTCTGATCCTTCTTCTCGATGATTTCGTTGACTACGGCCTCGGGCTCGCGGCCCTTGACGCGGGCTGCGATCGTCACGGCCACGCGGTCGCCGTTGAGAGCGTGCATCGAATTGCGCTCGGCCACGAATATGGCTTCGCCGTCGTCGTCGATGATCACGGAATTCTTTCCGTTGCGCAGGCGTACGAACGTACCTGTAGCGGCGATGCTGTGGCTTGGAGTCTTGTACTTGCCGGGCGCGACCTCTATCAGGTCGCCGTCGTATGCCATTTCAGCCAGGTACATGGCAACGCTACGCAGTTGCTGAGGCGCCTCAGCGCCTATGGCGGCTGATACCTGTTTGTAGTTGAATGTTTTGGTTGAGGGATTGGCTATGTATTGGTCGACAAGAGCCCGCAGGGCGTTGGTGTCGGCCGATGTTTTCTTCGTTTTTGCCATAACTGTGATGGTTGGATGTGTAGTGTTAGCTATATAACGTCAGTGTCAGGCTGATTGTTCGGCCGTGCGATTCCGCCGGTCGGAAATCGAAGCGCCCGGCCGGTTGGGGCCGGGCGCTGATATGTCAGGCGTCGATATTCGCGTAAGTGGCGTTGGATTCGATGAAGTCGCGCCTCGGTCCGACATCCTCGCCCATCAGCATCGAGAAGATGCGGTCGGCTTCGGCTGCGTCACTGATGTTGACCTGCTTCAGGATGCGGTGTTCGGGACTCATGGTAGTGTCGCGGAGCTCTGTGTCGCTCATCTCGCCCAGACCTTTGTAGCGCGATACGGTAGTCTTGCCGCTGTGGGTGTCGATGAATGTCTGCACCTGCTGGTCGGTCCAGCAATAGTCTTCGGCCTTGCCGCACTTGCATTTGTAGAGCGGAGGTGTGGCCAGGTACAGATAGCCCTGCTCGATGACCGGGCGCATGCGGCGGAAGAAGAATGTCATAAGCAGCGTGGCGATGTGGGCGCCGTCGACATCGGCATCGGTCATGATGATTATCTTGTGGTAGGCCAGCTTCGAGAGGTTTACGGCTTCGGGGTCGTCGGGTGTACCGATGGTGACTCGCAGGGCGCGGAACAGGTTGGTGATTTCCTCGTTCTCAAGGATGCGGTGCTTCATGGCCTTCTCTACGTTCAGAATCTTGCCTCGCAGTGGCAGAATGGCCTGGAACTGGCGGTTGCGGCCTTTCTTGGCTGTACCGCCTGCCGAGTCACCCTCGACGAGGAAAATCTCGCAGTCCTCGGCCGTGCGTGACGAGCAGTCGGCGAGCTTGCCCGGCAGGCCGCCGCTCCATAGAGGCGATTTGCGCAGCACTTTCTCGCGCGCGTTGCGGGCTGCGTGGCGTGCCTGGGCGGCGAGCACTACCTTGTCAACGATCTTGCGGGCTTCCTTCGGATGCTCCTCCAGATATGTTTTAAGAGCGTCGGAGACGGCCGTCTGTACGGCACCCATAACCTCGTTGTTGCCGAGTTTTGTCTTGGTCTGGCCCTCGAACTGCGGCTCGAGCACTTTGACGGAGATTACGGCCGTCAGACCCTCGCGGAAGTCATCGCTGGCGATCTCTACCTTGGCGTTCTTGAGCAGGTTGTTGTCCTCGGCGTATTTTTTCAGAGTAAGAGTCAGGCCGCGGCGGAAGCCGGTCAGATGAGTGCCGCCCTCGATGGTGTTGATGTTGTTGACGAAGGAGTAGATATTCTCGTTGTATGTGTTGTTATATGTCAGGGCCACTTCCACGGGCACGCCCTGGCGCTCGGTGTTAAGGTGGATCACGTCATCGATCAGCGATTCCTTGTTCGAGTCGATGTATTCGACGAAGTCGCGCAGGCCGGTGCCCGAGTAGAACGTCTCGGAGAGCGGTTCGCCCTGATCGTCGCGCACGCGCAGGTCGGTCAGTGTCAGCGTGATGCCGGCATTTAGGAAAGCCAGGTGGCGCAGACGTGTGGCCAGGGTGGGGAAGTCGTATTCGGTGACGGTGAATATAGAGCCGTCGGGCTTGAAGGTGATGATGGTGCCCGTATGGTCGCTCTTACCGATCACTGTGAGTTCGGAAGTCGGCTTGCCGCATGAATATTCCTGCATGTAGGCTTTGCCGTTGCGGTGCACTTCGGCCCGCAGATAGGTCGACAGGGCGTTGACGCACGATACACCTACGCCGTGAAGACCGCCCGACACCTTGTAGTTGCTCTTGTCAAACTTGCCGCCGGCATGGAGCACGGTCAGTACGACCTCGAGGGCGCTCTTGTGCTCCTTTTCGTGCATGTCCACAGGAATGCCGCGGCCGTCGTCGACGACGGTTATCGAGTTATCTTCGTTGATAGTGACACTTATATTCTTTGCATAACCTGCAAGGGCCTCGTCGATAGAGTTGTCCACGACTTCGTAGACAAGGTGATGAAGGCCTTTGGCCGAGATGTCGCCAATATACATGGCCGGGCGTTTGCGCACGGCCTCCAGACCTTCGAGGACCTGGATTTTATTAGCGTCGTAATTCTCAGTGTTTTCTGACATATCGATTTTTTTTCATTGTTTTACTCTGCAAAGTTACGAAAAAAGTATCAATTTTCGAGTCTGGTTCTTATATATAATAATGTGAAAAAATCTCAACGAAATTTTTTCGAAAAAAATGTCTCAAAAATTTGCGCGGTTCAAAAATAAGGCGTAACTTTGCATCGCTTTTGAAAAAGACACGGGGTGTAGCTCAGTTGGTTAGAGTACGCGTCTGGGGGGCGTGAGGTCGCTAGTTCGAGTCTAGTCACCCCGACAATAACAAAAGCCGTAAGCGCTGAAGAGCAATCTTCGGCGCTTGTTTTATATATATGCTTTGAAAAACAGAGACAGGCAACCGTGCAAGTCTTAATCTTTCTGAGAGCCGTGAACCATTTTGAACCAAAAATTTTTTTTGCAGATGTCAGTTATTGCATAATTTTGAGGCCAAAATAACTTTTGAACTAAAATCAACGCTAATTCCTATGAAAACATCTATTGCTGCCGT
>CAJJQT010000019.1 GCA_905193995.1 uncultured Porphyromonadaceae bacterium
CCCGGCGCCGATGATCCCGTCGAAGTCCCCGGTTACCCCTCCGACAATGCCGACCCCGACGATCCGGCCGACTACTCCACCGACATAACCATTGTCGACGACGACGATGATGAGCCCATCGAAGTCGACCCCGACGAAATCCTCGGGCCCGGCGACCCGCAGCCCGGCGACATCGACGACAACCTCGACGGAACGCCGCAGCTGCCCCCGCCCGGCGACGACATTGACATCATCGACGACGACCCGTTCATCGACAGCGGCGAACCGGCCGACGACCTTAACGACTTCAGCGATATCTAACATTTAAAACACCCGTTCATCATGAAACTCCATAATATCCTCCTTGCCTCTCTCATTCTTCTGTCTCCCCTGACTGCCAAGGCCGCACAGGCCGACGACGACACCGTAAGCCGCGACAGCATCATGGCCGTCATCGAAGCAGCCAAGGAATCCGACCCCGTAGCGCTCAACACACTCGGCCTCTGGTACTACAACGGCCGGAACCTCGAGCTCGACTACACCAACGCCGCACGAATGTTCGCCAAGGCCGCCTCCCTGGGCAATGTCGAGGCCATCGGCAATCTCGGCATCTGCTACCGCTACGGCCACGGCGTCGAACAGGACTCGCTCCGCGCAGCCGGCCTCTACGAGCGATCGGTCCGCGAGGGCAATGCAGCACTCTTCAGTCAGCTCAAGGCCGAGGCCGACAAGGGAGGAATCTTCGAATGCGCTTCCGTAGCCCACTTCTATAACGACGGCATAGGCACGGCCCGCGACTTCGCACTGGCCGGACACTACTACGGCCTCATCGCACGCAAGGGCGACATCACCGCCATGCGCCAGGCCGGCGTCGCATACCTCAACGCCAAGGACTACAAGAAGGCCCTCGAATGGCTTCGCAAAGGCGCCCTCGCAGGCGACACCGTCAGCGAATATTACTACGGCTCCATGCTCGCCGAAGGTCTCGGCTGCACCGCCGACCCCTCCTCAGGATTCGTCTATGCCCTCAAGGCCGCCGAAGCCGGCAACGCCAACGCAATGTACCTCGTATCGAAACTCTACCGCGAGGGCCGAGGTGTGGCCGCATCGCGTACCCAGGCCGACTCGTGGCTGGCAAAGGCCGCCTACAAGGGTCTCGCAAAGGCGATCTACGACTACGCCCTCATCGCCGTCGAGAAGAACGAGATCACCGAAGCCGCATACCTCTTCTCGTGGCTCCAGTCGCGTAACTCGTTCGTGCCCCAGATGAAGGCCCTCTTCGACCCCGCGGCTGAAGGCAACGTCCTCGCCACCCCTTTCGGCCACTACACCCTGGCCATGAAGGCCATCGAAGCCGGTGACTTCAAGACAGCCAAAAACGAGATCAAGGCCCTCAAGAAAGACAAACTCGGCATCGCCGACATCCTCGAGGTCCGCATCCTGCTCAGCCCCGCCAACGAAAAGCGCGACGTAGCCAAAGCCGTCAAGCAGCTCGCCAAACTTTCCGAAAAGGACGCATACGCAGCCTACCTCCTGGGCCTGCTCTACGAGCGCGGCACCGAAGGTCTCGAGCCCGACCCCGACAAGGCACTTGAATACCTGACTCTCGCCTCCGACAAGGGCTTCATGCTCGCCGGCGACGCCCTCGGCAACGCTTACTACGAAGGCTCCTTCGGCGCCCGCGACGCCGCCCTCGCCCGCCAGGCCTACGACGCCCAGTACTCCCGAGGCGGCATGCTCGCCGCAGCCGCCAGCCGCTACGCCGCAGCCATCCAGGGCCTCAACGACGCCCTCGCCAAGAAAGTCACCTCGATGAAATACCCCGAATCCATCGACACCTACCTCACCCTCGTGAAATAACCCGCGCCCCAGCGCCGACGCGCAGCCACCAGAGCAGGCCTCTATGTAAAGAGGCCTGCTCTGCTGTTATAATTAATGCGCACCCGCTCTCCGGGCTCCGCGATGGCACAAAAAAAGCTACGCAGGGATTGGCCCTGCGCAGCTCATCATGCATCATGCATGCTCAATTATTCATTGCGCTTCATGCATTTTTCATTTCACCACGACCTTGGCGACTGTGTTGCCCTGACGCCGGATGTACAGGCCGGGAGCGAATTCGCCCTCGACGCGCACGCCCTGCAGATTGTAGTATTCAGTCTCGGCTGATGCGTCGGCGTCGATGCCGTCGATGTAGCCGGGCTTATCCTTGCCCATTACCGACACTTCCTTGAGCTTGATGCCCCAGGTCGGTTCGTAAGCGGCCTTGGTGTCGATGCGCACGTAGCGGGTCGAGTGACCTTCGCCTTCAACAGCAAACAGACGGCGTGCGGTGACGCCTGCGCCGCCGATGCCGGCGGTCTCGGTCATGGTGTACTCACCGGTCGAGGGAGCGCGGAACACGGTCTCTTCCGGAGCGCCGCCCGACATCAGGGTGACGGTGTACTCCTTGGCGCTGGCGCCTTCCCATACAAGCTCTACGGCCTCTACGATCTTGTCGCTGCCAAGGTCGATGACTGCGTAGTGCTCCTGAGTCTCGGCACACGACCATTCGATCTGGGTTCCTTCGTTGCCGTCGACAATGAGGCTGTAGTCGATGCCGTCGACGTCGCCGGTGACGGTGCCTCCGAGAGCCTTCGAGTCGGCCGAAACGACGCAGGCCATGTCAACCGTGGCGGTCAGGTCGCCGCAGGTGGCGGTGATGGTGGCGCTGCCCTTGTCGGCGGCTGTCACGTAGAAACCTTCGACGCCGAATGCGGCCGAATTGCTGGTCAGAGTCACGTCGCGGCCGAATACATAGTGGCCGGCGGCGTCGCGGAGTACGACGGTGGCAGGTACGGTCTCGGCGACCTTGAGCGAGGTCTTGGGCAGCATGATCTCGATGGCTGCGGGTTCGCCAACCTCAACGGGCGAGTTTTCCTGCCCGACAGTGTACTGGTTGTTGAGCGAGCCGATGTTGGTGTTGCCGCCGTCGGCATAGATGATGTCGAACGTGAACCAGGCCATGCGGTCGCCTTCCTCGTAAGTACCGGTGGTGGTGAAAGTTGCCTTCTCGTATGTACCTTCCATGGCCACGTGGTCGGGCTGGTTGTCGCGGCGGGGTTCGCCTACGGCCACGATGTTGGGAGCCACCATCCCGGTGACGGGCTTCTCCGTGATCACCGAAGCGGTGAAGGTGATGGTCATGTCGGGGTTATAGGAGGCCTCGACGTCGATGCTGACAGGCAGCGAGCGCTTGTCGGCGGGAGTCTCGTCTGTGTAGTAGGCGTTGGCGATCATGCCGTCGGCACGGCCGTGCCATACGGCGGCTGTCGCGCCGTCGCGGATGGTGCGGAACTTCACTACGGCCTCATTGCTCTCGTAGTCGGTGCCGGCGATGTTGGCGACAGCCTTCAGGGTATAGGTGTACTCGGTCGACGGGGTCAGGCCGGTGAGCACGACGGGATTCTCGGTGACGAGGGCGCCGTTGCAGAGCACGGCGACTTCGGTACCGTCGAATTCGCTGCTTGCGCGCAGCATGTAGGCTATCGACGCGCCGGTGGCGGTGATGTCGCCGGCCGATGCAGTCAGACGCAGCGTCGGCGTTGCCACAGGCTTGTCGTTCGAGGCGCCGAATACGTAGCCGGCTATGGCCGGGCCTACCACGCCGCCGGGATATTCAAGCCAGAAATGCAGGGCATCGAAAGCCTTGCCGAGTTCGAAAGTCGCGGTGTTGTCTGTAGTGCCCTTCCAGCATTCGGCAGCCTCGTCGTAGGTCAGTTCCATGTATTTGTCGTAGCCGACGCTCTGCGAGAAGACGTGCAGCTTGTGGCCGCATTCGAGGCCGTCGGTACCCTCGAAAGTGGCTTCGACGCTCAGTGTGCCGTCCTCGTTGGCAGTCAGCGCGTAGCTGACGGTGATATTGTACTCCTTGCCCTCGCGCGAGGCTGTGGCCTCGGCCGAGCCGTACCATACACCGCCGTAGGCGGGCTTGACGGCGTTCGGATCCTTGTAGAAATAGACGTTGGCGATGAAGCACTCGGCACCGGTGTTGCCCTGGTCGAACTTCACCTGGAAGACGTCGGCGAAATTGACGGTCGTCCAGTGCGACAGGGGTACGTCATAGCTGTTCCATTCGCCGACCTTAACCTCGGGAGCCACCCAGGGGCCTTCGTTGCCCGGGCTGATGGGCGTGAAGCCGAAGTTGGTGGCGCTCACGGGATAGAAGTCGACATGCATGTAGTCGCATTCGCTGACGTCGATATGCTGTGCGAGCTCCCAGCCCAGATAGTTGAAATTGCGCAGATGCGCCACGGGAGCGCCACCGTCGGAGGTCAGCGACTCAAACTGCGTCGACTGGCCCCAGCCGCCGATGCCGAAGGTGGTGGCAGCTGCGTACTTGCCGCTCAGCAGCGACACCACGTCAGCCGCGTCGGCTGCCGGTACGGGAGGTTCCGGGCAGAAGCGCACGATCTCGGGCTTCGTCCAGCTTTCGTCGGTGTTGGTGTAGACCACATCGTCGACATACAGTTTCGTGTCAGCCGTGAAGTTCTCCACTATCAGACCCAGGAGGCAGTCGTTGGCGCCGAACTGCTTGTATTCCTTCCACTGGGCGGCCACGGCTGCGAAATCGTCAGTCACACTGTACGAGGCGGTTAGCCACTTGTTTACATCCGCATCAGTGACGGTTATCACCTGCTGCGCGTTGTCCTGCGACCCGAGCTGCACGGTCACCTTGCAGGGCGTCGTCGCATAGTACCTGAACGACAGGCCGGCCGAATGCAGGGGGCCGGAGATAGCGTTGCCGTCGTCGGCGGGCTGGAAGCCCATGCAGAAGTTCCCTTCGAGAGTCCCGCCGTTGGTAAGTTCGAACACGGCACCTTCGCCGTCAGGATTGGCGGCGGTCGCGTTCATCGCGCAGTTCCACCATTGGTTGGCGTTGACGCTCGGGGCCACCACACCGTTCTGATACACGATGTAGTCGGCGGCTGAGGCCGTCAGCGCAGCCGCTGCGGCAACTGCTGTTAATAATACTTTTTTCATGTCTGTATTTAAGATTGGTTAAATAAATTCTTACCTTACGAGAATCTTCGAGGCCGCATTGCCCTGCCGGCGTATATACAGGCCGGGAGCGAGGCCGGCGGCCGGATCGACGCGGCGCCCGTCGAGGGTATAGACGGCTCCGTCGGTAATGTCGGCAGTGGTATCGGCGGCGATGTCCTCAACACCGTTCTTGGCGTCGAGGCGCACGGTCGATATGCGGATGCCGCTCGGCTGGTACTGGCGGCCGTCGAAGAGGCGCAGCCGGCGATGGCCGGCCTTGAGCGTGAGGTCAAACGCCTGGGTGGTGTACACGGCATCGTCGCCCGAAAGAGCGAACGTGACGGGTTCGGCCAGCACGGTGACCATGTCGCTCTCGACGAGCGACACGCCCAGCGACGGGTCGAAGCGCACGGGCTCGCCCTCGCCGCTGACGGTCAGTTTCAGCTCATAGACGCCGTCGGCCGGCACGTCGAACTGATAGTCGACATACGCGCCGGCGTTGAACTGCGTGATCTCGATGGGCAGCGGGCAGTCGGGGTTATTGCCCTTACCGAGGCCCAGGATCGACTGGTCGACATAGTCGGCGGCGGCCAGGTCGGTACCGGTCGGGTTCCAGCGCTCGAGGTCGAAGTCGCTCATATAGGTGTAGACGTAGCCCTGAGGCGACAGATGACGTTCGCCCAGGCCGTTTTCGGTGATGATCAGTCCGTAGCAGGGCGATCCCGACGTTGGGGTGTTCTCATGCTTGCCCACGGCCTTGAACCAGGCGTAGCGGTAGATCCAGGGAGTCTGCTCGAGCCACTGCACCGTCTCGATCATCGAGGCGATCTGGACTGCGGGCTCCACGCGCGAGTCGGCCTGCCCCTCGTTGGGCCACAGGCAGAACTCGGTCACCCACACGGGCTTGCCGTACCTCTCGTGGAAAGCGGTGGCAAGTGTTTTCATCCCACCCAGGCCGCCGTAGTTGTGCACCGCCACGTAGTCGAAGGCGTCCGTGCCCACGAGAGCCACGAATTCATCCATCCAGCGCAGCGGATCGGTATAGGGCGGATTGGGCGAGTAGTTCAGCGCCGGAGCCACAAGTTCCAGGCCCAGCTCGTCGGCCAGCGCCTTCACATCGGCCCACTTCTGGGCGGCCGCCTGGGGCGTCATGTTGGCCTGGGCCGTGAAGTTGGGCTCGTTGAAGCCTAAGAGGTACTTGCAGCCGGGATGCGACTTCGCATATGCGCGGATGGCGTCGGCATTGTAGTTGGCGTTCCAGCACATGGGGACGAATTCCATGCCCTCGTAGTTCTCGACCTGGCTCTGGTAGCCCTTCGTGGGCGCGTTGCCCCAGTTGTAGTACCAGCCCACTCCGGGCGCGAGGATTTCGAGCTGCGTCGCCAGCGCGAACTGGTTCTCGCTTACGCCGCGCTTGCTGCTGCGGGCCTGAGCCGGCCCTGCGGCAAGCAGGACTCCGGCGACGAGGATATATAATGCGGTTTTTTTCATCTTATTCTGTGATTTTGAATGATACGGGATCGGCGGTCGTGGCCGACGAGTTGTCGACCCACAGGTGGAAGTCGCCCGGCTCCACACGGTAGGCGCCGGTCTCGTCGTGGAAGCCCAGGTCTGCGGCGGCGAGTGTGAAGGTCACGTCGCGGCTCTCGCCCGGGGCGAGCGTGAATTTCTCGAAGCCCTTCATCACCTTCAGAGGCTGTACGCGCGAGGCCACGAGGTCACGGATGTAGAGCTGGGCCACGTCGCTGCCGGCGCGGTCGCCCGTATTGGTCACGCGGCAGGTCACCGTCAGCGTGCCGTCGGCTTTGAGCTCGGAGGAGCTAAGCTCCGGTGTGCCGTACTCGAAAGTGGTGTACGACAGGCCGTAGCCGAAGGGGAACAGAGGCTGATAGCCGGCATCGAGGAAGAACGAGGTGCAGCCCGTCGATGTCTGGCCCGCTTCGAGAGGTATGTCATCGATGAGCGTCATCTGCTCGACGGGGCGCCCGGTGTTCTTGCGCGAATAGTAGAGGGGCTCCTGGCCGCTCATGCGCGGCAGGCACACGGGCAGCTTGCCGCCGGGCACCGCACGGCCGCTGAGCACGTTGGCCAGCGCCGGACCGCCCATCGTGCCGGGATGGAAGGTGTATACCGTGGCTGCGCTCTGCGATGCCACATCGGGGATAGCCAGCGGGCGCCCGGCCATGACCACGGTCACGACGGGCTTGCCGGTGGCGGTCAGTGCGGCCAGATATTCTTTCTGGGCGCCGGGCAGCGTGATGTCGGCACGCGAGTGGGCCTCGCCCGACAACACGGCTTCTTCGCCGGCGAAGTACAGGATGACGTCGGCATCGGCAGCGGCGGCCACGGCGGCCGCGAAGCCGTCGGTCGAGCGGTCGCGCGAGTAGGCCAGGCCCGGCAAGTAGACCACGGCGTCGCCGTACATCTCGCGCAGGGCCGCCAGCGGAGTCACGGTGCGGTCCTTCTCCATATCGAACGACCATGTACCGTTCTGGTCATGCCGGGCGTCGGCCATAGGACCCGTCACCAGAATGCGGTGCGGCTGCCGGAGCGGGAGCACGCCGTCGTTGGTCAGCAGTACGGTGGCTTCCTCTGCGGTCACGCGCGCGGCCTCCAGGGCCTCGGGCGAATAGAAGTCGTTGGCCCGGGCCATGTCGACGTATGGATTGTCGAACAGACCCAGACGCATCTTCAGGCGCAGTACGTTGCGCACCATGCCGTCGAGTACGCTCATCGGCACCTGCCCCGACTCCACGAGCTCGGCCAGATGCGACAGGTAGGCGTGACCCTCCATGTCAATATCGACACCGGCCAGTGCAGCGGCGCGCGCCGCGTCGCTGCGGTCGGCGCTGTAGCCGTGGTTGATCATCTCGGTGATCGAATTCCAGTCACTCACCACCAAGCCGTCCCAGCCCCACTTCTTGCGCAGCAGTTCGCGCATCAGGTAGGCATTCGCCGACGAGGGCAGGCCGTTGATGTCGTTGAACGAGCACATGAACGTGGCTGCCCCGGCGTCGGCCCCGGCCTTGAAAGGCGGCAGATATACGTCGTGGAGCAGCGACATCGGTATCCAGGTCGTGTTGTAGTCGCGGCCGCTCTCGGCGGCGCCGTAGCAGGCAAAATGCTTCACGCAGGCTGCCATAGTGCCGGGCTTCGACAGATCGTCGCCCTGATAGCCTCGCACGGCCGCCACACCCATCGCCGAGGTCAGCACCGGATCTTCGCCGTAGCCTTCGGCGATGCGGCCCCAGCGGGCGTCGCGGGCTATGTCGACCATCGGCGAGAACGTCCAGCGCACGCCCGCCGACGCTGCCTCACGGGCCGCGATCGCGCTCCCGCGCTCGACGAGCGACGGATTCCACGTTGCTCCCTGGCCCAGCGGAATCGGGAAAATGGTGCGGAATCCGTGGATCACGTCGCGGGCGAACACCAGGGGGATTCCCAGACGCGAATTCTCCACCGCCTCTTTCTGCAGGCAGTTGACGGTCTCCGGATCGACTTCGTTGAGCAGCGAACCTACTTCGCCGCGGCGGACGGCTTCGACCATGTAATCGGTGTAGCCGACGCCCGAGAGCTGGTTGAGCTGCCCTATCTTCTCGGCGAGCGTCATCGACGATACAAGCTCGTCGACGCGGGCTTCCTGTGCCGGCGTGAGCGCTGCCGACACCTGTGCGGCCGCCAGCATCGCGGCGGCTATGAGCCTGTGTATTTTCATTTCTCTGTGATTAGTTGGTTGTTCGGTAGATATATTCGTATGTAGTCGACGTACATCGACGCCTCGTCCTCCGGGTCGAGCGCCGTCACGGCCGCCGGATCGTGGATGCCGGTGAAATCGCCGCCGACTGCCAGGTTGAGCAGTATGAAGTTGGGCTTGTGGAAGTAATAGCCCGGCGACGCGGGATTGTCGCGGTCGCTGATGTCGACCGACAGATAAGGCGCCTCGACCTCGTCGACATACATGTTGATGGCCTCAGGCGTCCACACCAGGTAGAACCGGTGGTACCGCCCGTCCTGGAGGCTGACCGGGCTGCTTCCCACGCCGACCTGCTGCACATGCTCGCCGGTGCCGTAGTGCAGGGCGCCGTTGAACAGGCGCGACTGCTTGCCGGCCGCTATGCCGTCGGCATGGCCCATCTCGAGCAGGTCGGTCTCGCCGCAGAGGGGCCAACCGTTATCGTCGATATCGGAGCCCATGAACCATATCGCCGGCCACAGGCCGTCGGCCGTCGACGGCAGCTTCACGGAACATTCCACGATGCCGTAGGTGAAGTCGAACTTGCCGAGCGTGTTAAGCCGCCCCGACGTGAAGGCGTGGTTGCCGAACTCGCGGCGCCGGGCCGTGATGACCAGGTTGCCGCCCGACAGCGACACGTTCTCGGGCGAGTCGACATAGTGCTCGAGTTCGTTGTTGCCGCAGCCCGAGCCGTTGATCTCGACATTCCACACGCTGCGGTCGAGCGAGTCGCCCTCGAATTCCTCCGACCATACCAGCGACACTCCCGACGGATCGGCCGTGAACTGCCGCGAGGGTTTCGGCATCTGGGCGCACGCCGCAAGCGCGGCTGCAGCCAGGGTCGTTGTTATGACGATTTTTCTCATCTCTGCCCTTCTGATTATCTGATTACGGTTTTAAGGGTCGAGCCGCCCGCGGCTATCACGTATATGCCGGGACTGAGACCTGCGAGGTCGAGCCTGTCGCCCTCGCCGAAGGCCACCGGACGCCCAGTAGCGTCGTAGACGGCTATCGAGGCGGCGCCGGGCGCTGTGACGATGCCGCCACGCAGCGCTATCTGCGTGCGGTCGGCCGATACGTCGGCTACCGATGCCTCGTCGCCGGGAACGATCGTGTAGAGGTCTTCGTCGGCCGTACCCTTCTGATACACCTTCACATAGTTGACATACATCGAGGCCTCGTTGCCGTTGGCGTCGTTGAGCGCCGTGATGTTCCCGGCCTCGTGGATACCGGTGAAATCGCCGCCCACGGCCATATTGAAGATGATGAAGTTGAGCTTATGGAAGTAGTTGCCCGGCGACCACTCGTTGCCGGGATCGTCGTGCGTGATTCCCATGCGGAAATAGGGCGTCTGCACCGGCTGGCGGTCAAGGTCGACGTACATGCGCATCTCGTTCTCGTCCCATACGGCCGTGAAGAGATGGAACTCGCCGTCCTGCAGCGAATAACTCTTGGTAGTCGCCCTGGCGTACGACCCTGCCGGCCACCCCTGGCCCCAGTGCATGGCGCCGTTGAAGTAGCGGTCCTGGGTACCGTTGCGGATGCCGTCGGCGTTACCCATCTCGAGAATATCGGTCTCGCCGGATTTCGGCCAGCCTACCTCGCCGTAGTCGTTACCCATCATCCAGAAAGCCGGCCACAGGCCGTCGGCAGTCGGCGGCAGCTTTATCGATGCCTCTACCTTGCCGTGGGTGAACGCTACCTTGTCGCGCGAGTTCACGCGCCCCGACGTGAACTGCCGCCCGCCGAGATTCTCGCGCCGCGCCGTCAGTATCAGGCAGCCGTTGCCCTGGCCGTCATCGCCCACGCGCACGTTTTCTTCACGGTCGGCGTAGTACTGCAGCTCGTGGTTTCCGCCGCCGTTGGCGTTCTGCTCCACGTTCCAGCGCAGGTCGTTCAGTATGCCGTTGTCGAACAGATCCTGCCACACCAGCCGGTAGCCGTCGGTCTCGCCCGACCCTTCCTGGGGTTCGGCGCACATGGCCGCCGGTATTGCGGCCGCTCCCGCCAGCATCATGGTCAATATTCTGAATTTCATTTCTTTATATCGTTTAAATTATTGTCAAAATTAAGTGGTTGACCTGCCCGGAGCAGAGTCGTTGAGTGCCTGCCGCCGCCCGCATTCGGGCTGCAGCCGATGTAATAAATGGTGGCGCCGTGCGGACCGTACGGCCCCGTTCGAAAAAAGTAATAAACCTAAAAACAACCGTTCGTGCCTCAGGCAATCATGCCTTTCGGGCGCCGTTGCTGCCAAGGCCGGCGCAGCCTGCGGGGTAATGTGTCTTTCATGAAATGGGGGCGGCCACCCTTCGCCGGGCCGCCGCCCCGGGGTCAGTTAGAAATCTATGGAATTGTTACTTTACGGTCACTTTGCTGACGCTGCTGCCCTTGCGCACGATGTACAGGCCGGGGGCGAGCTCGCCGTCGACGCGCACGCCCTGCAGATTGAAGTATTCGGCGGGAGCGTTTTCGTCGTTCAGTTCCAGATCATCGACACCGTTGTTGGCGTAGTTGTAGAAGTAAACGGCGTCGAAAGCGATGGTCTGGCCGGTGACACCGCCGCAGAGGAACGACATGATGTTGCCCGTCCAGCCTGCGGCAGCGCTGTAGTTGAAGCCCTTGAAGATCTTCTTCAGGTCGCCGAAGCTGATGTCGATCGCCTGCCAGTCGTCCGAGCTGGTGGTGCCGATGCTGGGGAAGGCGGTGCCGTTGTCGTTGAAGGCGGCGCCGAGCGATACCTTTGCAGGACCGTAGGCCGTGTTGCCGTCGGGGCCGTCGGCGATGATCAGCCCTACCGAGGGGCAGACGGTGCCGGGCGACATGTAAGCCAGGTGGAAGCGGGTCTCGTCATTCCAGTTCGAGGAGTTGAAGCCGGGGGCGGCCACGTTGTAGCCTGCGCCCGACCAGCCGATCGTGCCGACCGAGAACGATGCATAGCCGTCGAAGTGCATGCCTACGCCGGGATAGCTGCTGTCGCCGGCTCCGAACGTGTTGTCCCATACCCACAGGTTCTGGGTCTCGCCGTTGGGACCTACAAGCGTGGTGGTGGCGCCCTGGTCCTGGAAGGCCTTGACCGATGCCTCGTCGAGTGCGATATACTGCACTTCAGCGACTTTGCCTTTGGCGAGGACGGTTTCGACGGTCGGGTCGACGTTGTACTGTGCGGATGCCGTCATGCCGGCTGCGCATGCTAATGCTACAAGAGTAAACTTTTTCATCTCTGTCTTAAAGTTTTTGGTTAATAATTGGTTATGTATTTTATCAGTTTTCGGATTTTGGACAGCGCGGCCTGCCCCGGCGGGGGAGAGCCTGTAGAACAGGCCGCGGCATGGGAGTGGGTATGGAGCCTGGAAACCCTATCAGTATCCGGGATTCTGAGCCATGGGGTTGAGGTTGATTTCTTCCGACGGGATCGGGAACAGCTCGTTCTTACCCTTGACGAAGTTGGCCATCTCGGCGCGGGCTTCTTCGGTCTCGCCGCGGCCGTACGAGCCGTTGTCGCGGTCCATCACCTCGTAGGCGATGCCCCAGCGCACCAGGTCGAACCATCGGTGGCCTTCCATGGCCAGCTCTACGCGGCGCTCGTGGCGCAGGGCCGCGCGCAGGCCGTCCGCAGTGTCGGCGTAGCCGTAGCCGGGGAAGTCGGGCAGACACGGAGTGTTGACCATGGCGCGGGCTCGGCCGCGCACCTCGTTCAGGGCCCACTTGGCCGCCGTGAGGTCCTTGCCGCTCTCGAGGCACGCCTCGGCGTAGAGCAGCAGGGCGTCGGAGGCGCGCATCAGCCTGTAGTTCATCGGCGAGCGCGAGTCATGAGCCAGTGCCGGGAACTCCATGCCTTCGTCGTACGAGTTCTTGCGGTTGAAGTATGAGCTGCCCAGGTAGTTGACCTCGACTTCCTGCGACACTTCGTCGTCGAAGCTGCCGATGGTCAGCTCGCGGCGCGGATCGTTGGGCTCGTATTCGGCGTAGAGGTTGTGGGTCGGATGGTCGAAGCCCCAGCCGCGCTTGCCGCCCAGAACGGACGCGCGCGGGCGGCAGAGGATCGTGGTAAACGTGCCGCGGGTGAATCCGAAGCCCCCGATGGCAGCGTCGCCGTAGTCGCTGGTCGGGTCTTCCATGTACTGGATCTCGAACACGCTCTCCGCCGAGTTCTCGCCGGCCAGCCTAAAGTTCATGCCGTAGTCGCTCAGCAGCGAGTACTGGCTGCCGTACTGCTCGTCGGCCCATTTCTTGCCCCAGAGGTAGGCGTTGTCGTAGTCTTTCATATACAGGTAGGCCTTGCACAGGAATGCCTGCGCGGCGCCTCGGGTGGCGCGGCCGAGATCCTCGGCCGAGTATACCGACTTGTCCCACAGCAGCCCTTCGGCCAGCTTCAGGTCGGCGACTATGTGCTCGTACACTTCCTCGACCGTGGCGCGGGGCTGGATCCAGCGCTCGCTCGAGTCGATCACGAAGTCGACCAGCGGCACGCCGCCGAACACGCGAACGAGCTGGAAATAGTAGACCGCGCGCAGGAAGTAGGCTTCGCCCATCAGGCAGTCGCGGCGCGAGTCGGTCATCGAGTCGTCGGGATCGACCTGCGGGATCTGCTGCAGAGCCAGGTTACAGCGGGCTATGCCCTGGTATTTGGCACGGTAGTAGTCGAGCAGAAGGCCGTTGTTGATGTTGGTCTTGAAGTTGTCGATGTCGTAGGCGTTGCTGTCATCGGTCACGTTCTGGCCGCCCTTGAGGGCGTCGTCCGACGCGATGTCGCCGATATACCACTCCGAAAAGTACGTATGGTTGTATTCCCACGCCAGCGGTGTGTAGCAGGCGTTCACCGACTGGATGGCTACGGCTCCGCTGATAAAGAAGTCGTCGAGCTTGTTCGTGCCGGGACCATCCTCCTTGAGCCAGTCGTTGCACGAGGTGAGCGACATGGCAGCCGCCGCGGCCGCGAGCACTGCTTTATATGCTGTTTTCATTGCTTTGATTCAGATTAGTATGTGATGTTTACACCGAAGATGAATGTACGCGACTGGGGGTAGTTGCCGTAGTCCACGCCCGAGCTAACCTCGGGGTCGAAGCCCTTGTACTTGGTGATGGTGAACAGATTGCCGCCCTGCAGGTAGAACCGGCAGTTGCTCAGTCCGGCCTTCATGATCAGTTTCTTCGGGATGGTGTAGCCGATCTGCAGGTTCTTCAGGCGGAAGTACGAGCCGCTTTCGAGGAAGCGGTCGCTCGTGTAGTAGTTGATCGAGTTGCGCGGGTTGGGGATCGAGCCTTCGGGATTGTCGGCCGTCCAGGCGTCGGCCATGATCGGCGACACTACCGATTCGGAGCCGCTGCCCTCGAGCTTGTGGCGCATCTGGTTGTAGATCTTGTTGCCGCCCACGCCCTGGAAGAAGATGGACAGGTCTATGCCCTTCCACTCGGCGCCGATGGTCAGGCCGTAGTTGAGGCATGGAATCGA
>CAJJQT010000020.1 GCA_905193995.1 uncultured Porphyromonadaceae bacterium
AGAGTATAAGAGATGAATAATTCGTAATTTATGCCGGGCATCGGGCGCGAAAGTACGGTGACGTAGTCGGCGTCGAAGAGATTGTTGACGGCCAGCTTCACCGACAGCAGACCGGCTGGCAGGCGGAAGTCGCGGCCGAGCGAGAGATTGCTCATGAAATAGGCCTTTAGCCGGCCGGAGATAGTGACCTCGTTGCTCGACTGTGTGTAGCGTGGGCTGTAGTAGCACCATTTATAGCCGATATTCCACGAGCGCCACGAGACGGTGGCGTTGAGCGAGGCCGAGTGGCGCGGCGTGTAGGGCAGCTGGCGGCCTACCGAGCGGTCGGCGTCGGAGATCCGGTCACCGCGGTTGAGCGACGGTGTCCACGAATACGAGCAGCTGAGCTCGCCGAACCAACCGCGGCCCAGATCGGCGGCGAGGTTGCCGCGGGCCTCGATGCCGTAGGCGTGGACGCGCCGGATGTTGCGCGGGGCGAAGAATCCCTTGGGGGTAGGGAGCCAGAGTATCCAGTCGTCGATGTAGGAGTCGAACCAGGTGACGGAGGCGGCTGCGGCGAGCCGTCCGGCAATACCCGTCTGGGTGCTGAGGCCGCATTCGTAGGTCCAGCCGCTTTCGTCGCGCAGGTCGGGGTTGCCGCCCGGCAGGAAATAAAGATCGTTGAGCGTGGGCGCCTTGTAGATGCGCGAGCCGCCGGCGCGCAGGGTCACGTTGCCGCGGCGGCTGAGCAGGATGTCGGCGAAGAGGGCCGGAACGGGTGCGGCGGCATGGCTTCCGGCGGTCTCCTGGCGCAGGACGGCCGAGATGCCCAGGGCGTCGGTCGCCTGCCACTTGGCCTGCACACCGGCGCTGACTTCGGCGCGGCCCCGGTCGTAGCCTACGGGACCCGGACCGCCGGGAAAGGCTCCTGAGAGGTCGGCTGTCTTCACTCCGCTGTGCGTCACCGATATATTGCCTGAAAGCTGAAGCCGCCGTGTAAGGTCCCAGTCGGCGTCGAAGCGCCCGAAGAAGGTGTTGACCTTGCTGCGCGATCGGGTAAGGGTGGAGAAGGTGCCGCTGCCGCCGTCGCGCCTGTAATCGTAAGCGAGCCAGGTATGCACATATCCGGCGCGGGCGCGCAGGCGCAGCCGCTCGGTGCCGCGGTTCCACCCGGCAGCCACGCGGATGGTCTGCTCCCGCTGGCGGTTCTCGTATTCCGATTCGTCGGCGTAGTCGGTCGATAGCATTGGCAGCTCGCGGTTGCTGGCCGTGTACCAGACCTTGAGCGAGTACTCGTCGGCCGCGGGGCTGATGTAGTAGGCCTCCTGCATTAGGTTGAGGTCGCGGTAGGCGCCGTTGCGGTTGCGCTCGGTGGGATGGTACTGCGATATGATGTTGTGGTCGTCGTCGTAGACGTTGACCTTCTTGTCGCGGTTGACGAACTTGAAGTCGTTGGGCGACGACGAATATGCGCCTCGGGTCGAGAATTTCCAGCGGCGGCCGCCGTAGCTGATGCGGCCGTACTCGTCGAAGGTCGAGAACGAGCCGATGCCCTGCACGTAGCGGACGCCGAGGCCGGAGTCGATGTCGGGCGCCATGTTCGAGAGGCTGATCTGGCCGCCGGGCGAGCCGCCGTTCTCGCCGACTCCCGAGGCGCCGTGGAGCATCTCGGCGCGGTCGATGAAGAACGCCGGGATGAGCGAGAGGTCGGTCGAGCCGAGCATGGGGCTGTTCAGTTCGAGGCCGTTCCAGCTGATGCGCGTGTGGGCCGGGGAGGTGCCGCGGAAGGTGACGGTCGAGAGTGTGGCGCGGCCGTAGCTCTTGATGTAGATCGATGAGTTGAAGGCAAGCACGTCGGCCATGCTCATGGATATGTTGTCTCTGAGCATGGCCGAGTCGAGTACCGTCTTGGTGACGCCGATGTCGCGCAGCGGACGGCGCCCCCAGGCTATGATTTCGTTAAGCTGATGGTCGGCCGAACTCTCGCCGAGGATAGCCGGCGCGGTAGCGCAGAGCGCCAGTGCAGCCAGAACGAGGTTTCGGACCATCGTGAGCTAAGGATGTTATGAATTATTTCCAGCAGAATGAGCCGGGAATGATTCCTGCGTAGAACGAATCGACGAATTCACCGAGAGCCGTGTAGCGGCTGATCATACCGGCCTGCTGGTAGTCGATGGCGTCGGCTACGTAAACCTCGCCGGTTTCGGGATTGACGGTCAGGCCGTAGAAGTACGTGCCGTTGCCGTTGATGAAGCCCTGTGCCGGCAGCGCCGACCCGTTGACGTCCATCTTGTAGACCTTGTCGCCGTTGAGCCAGTATATGTGGTCGCCGGAGCCGTCGATCTGCAGTTCGGAGGGGTAGGAGCCCATCTCGAAGTCCCAGTGTGTCTCGACCTTGAACGATGCCACGTCGATGCGCCAGAGCGACGGCTGTTCGTAGCCGAAGGGGTTGCCCTCCCATCCGCCGTCGGTGACTGTCCACATTTTCCTGTTTTTGTCGATTACGAGCGATGTGGGCTGCACACCCACCGTGAGCTTGTCGACCACCTCGTCGGTTGTGGTGTCGATCTTCAGGATGCAGTTCTGATAGCTCCAGCAGTTGCAGTAGACGTACTTGCCGTCCTGCACCATCATGTCGGTCGTGCCCTGTGCTTCGGACACGTCGGGGATTGTGATATAGCCGGTGATGCTGTACGTGCGCGGGTTGACGATGTAGATGCGGTTGTCGTAGAGCTGCGTCACATATGCCTTGTCGTCGCTCAGAAAGTGGATGTAGCGCGGCGAGCCCATATTCTCGATGCGGCCCTTTTCCTTGTATGTGTTCTTGTCGATGGCGTAGATGACGTGACTGCCGTTGACCACGACCCAGGCGTTGTCGCCGTGGATTGTCATCGACTGGGCCACGTCGCCGAGCTTCATGCCGTTGGCGCGGGCGAAGACCTCGTTCTCGACGGTCTTGCTTTCGGGATCGTAGTACGAGATGGAAGCGTTGCCGTAGCCGAAGTTGCCTTCGTTGACGATGAACAGGCCGGTGGCTTTGACCACCGGGTCGATGGTAGGTCCGTCGTTGTCGTCCGAACATGAGGAGAGAGACATTGACGCTGCCATGGCAGCGATCACCACAGTCTTGAGGTATTTCATTTCCATAATAAGGGCATAGTCTATTATGGCACAAAGATAGCAATTTTTTGTAAATCCTGCACGATATAGGCCGCGGTTTTGACTTTCTGCGGCCAGTTATGTGTGCTTAAATATCTTGTAAAAATTATATTATTTATACAAATATAAAGCAATGGTTGATGATTTGCGAACATATGCTTTAGATTTTTCTTCGTATTCGCTTGCGGCCAAGTGCTAAAAGTGTCCATATGATCGCTAAGAAGGTTATGCCGGTATCGGCGAATACGGCAGCCCAGAGGGTGGCGATGCCGGCTGCGCCGAGGGCCATGACCAGCACCTTGACGCCGATTGCCAGCGATACGTTGGCCGTGACGACCCGTTTGAGCCGGTGCGACAGACTGACGCCGTCGACGAGTGGGGCGAGGCTGTTGCCGGTGATGACTGCGTCGGCGCTTTCCATGGCCACGTCGGTGCCTCCGGTGCCGATGGCTATGCCGATGTCGGCTGCGGCGAGCGACGGCGCGTCGTTGATACCGTCGCCCACGAAGGCCACGCGGTGGCCTTGAGCGCGGAGCTGCTCCACGATGCGGTGCTTGTCGGCCGGCAGCAGTTGACCCAGCCACGAGTCGGCGCCGACTTTGCGGGCTACGCGCTCCACGACGCTGTCGCTGTCGCCCGACAGTATCATGATGTCCTTGATGCCCATGCGGTGCAGCTGTTTGAGCGTCCCGGCAATTCCGGGCTTGAGGGTGTCGTCGAGATAGATGGTGCCGGCAAGGAGGCCGTCGACAGCAACACAGATAGTTGTCGATGCTTTATCATCCTGCGGAACATTGATTCCGGCGTCCTTCAGCATCGACGGCGAACCTGCTGTGACTTCCCTCCCTCCGACTGTGCCACGGATTCCGTGGTCGACCGTCCTGACGTCTTCCGCGGCCCGGACACTACCCTTGGCTGCGGCTACGACAGCCCGGGCAAGCGGATGCGTGCTCTGCGATTCGAGCGCCGCGGCGTAGCTGAGTACGTCGGCTTTAGTAAAACCGTCGGCCGGCTCGACGGAGCTGACCGAGAAGCGTCCGGCAGTCAGCGTGCCGGTCTTGTCGAGTGCCAGGGTGTCGACCTGCCGCAGGGCGTCGAGGTACCGGCTCCCCTTGAAGAGCAGGCCGAAACGCGAGGCGGTCCCTATGGCGGCGAAATAGCTCAGCGGTATGCTGACGATCAGCGCGCACGGACACGAGCACACCAGCAGCACGAGCATGCGTTCGAACCACAGGCGCCAGTCGAAGGCGTGGCCGCCGGAGAGGCTCGCGATCCATGGAATTACGAAGACTGCGACTGCCAGGACCATGACAGCGGGGGTATATCCGCGGGTGATTCGGCGCAGCAAGGTTTCGGTGTGCGACTTGCGCGAGGCGGCGTCCTCGATCATATGCATGATGCGCGACATGGTGCTGTCGGCAAACGGCTTCGTGACGCACACCCGCACGGCGCGGTCGACCGGAATGTAACCCGAACATACATTTCCGCTCGGACGCACCGTCGCCGGCATGCTTTCGCCGGTGATGGCCGCCGTGTCGAACAGTACGGGGGTGTCGCCGAGCAGCGTGCCGTCGAGGGCGACACGCTCGCCGGCTTTTACTATGACGGTGTCGCCCACGGCGACTTCGTCGGGCTTGCAGACGCGTGTCGTGCCTCCGGCTTCCTCGACCTCGGCGGAGTCCGGTATGCGTTCGAGCAGGGAGCGGATGCGGTCGCGCGCCCGGTCGGATGCCGAGGCCTCGAGTTTCTCGCCGACGGAGTAGAAAAGCAGCACGGCCACTCCTTCGGGATATTCTCCGACAAGAAACGCACCGACCGCCGCCAGCAGCATCAGCGTATATTCGTTGAAAAAGTCGAGCCTGCGCCATGCTCCGAATGTCCGGGCGGCTATGTCGCGTGCGACGGGCAGTGCCGCGGCAGCGTACCACACAGCTTCGGGCCATGCAGCGCGCCCGAACAGGCCGAAATGCGAGCCGGCGACGCCCGCCAGGAGCATCACCAGCGAAATGCATTCGGCGCTGAAGCGCCTCAGAGTCGAAACGTCGGTCATTATCATCTCTGTTTGTATTATTGATAATGTCTGAACGGCGCTTTTTGTTTGTCCCTACCGAGATTTTTTATAACTTTGCACAAGTATGATTCTATATTAAATATGAAGAATTTCAAACCGGAAGCCTGGATGCTTCCACAGCCTGTACTGATAATCGGCACATACAGTGCCGACGGCACTCCGAATGCCATGAATGCCGCCTGGGGCGGTCAGTGGGACTATCACGAAATCTTTATCTCGCTCGGCTCGCACGCCACGACCGACAATCTCGCCCGCTGCCCCGAATTTACGGTAGCTTTCGCCACCGAGGACACACTGACGGGCGCCGACTATGTCGGCGTGGTCAGCGCACGCAAGCAGCCCGGCAAGCTCGCCGCCACCGGCTGGAAAGCCGCTAAGGCCGAAAATGTCGACGCACCCGTCTTCGACTGCTTCCCCATGACGCTCGAATGCCGCATCAAGGAGAAAATCCACGAGTCGGAATCGGGCTTTTACATGGTGGCCGAGATCGTCAACATCGTCTGCGACGAACGCTTCCTGGCCGATGACGGCCGCCCCGACATCGAGAAGATGCGCCTGATCACGTTCGATCCGGTCCACAACGGCTACGTGGCCCTGGGCAAGCGCGTCGGCAACGCTTTCCGCGACGGCCTCGCGCTCAGGAAATAATCCACGGCTGTGCTCTCGGGCAAGATAAACCTGCCGGAAGTGCGGCAGACGGCGCTTTGGGCCGCCGGTAACGCCGATAATCTCGGCCGGCTGTGGCAGATGGCACAGTCGGCCGACCGCCGCACGGCTGTCAATGCCCTGTGGGTGATGACGCATCTGCCCGAGTCGGAGGCCGGCTGGCTCGCGTCGCTGCAGGATGAAATGATCGACCGGCTGCTCGCCGAGATCGATACGGCGAAGCGGCGCCTGCTGCTGCATCTGCTCCGCGAGCAGGAGTACGATCCCGAGAACCTGCGGACCGATTTCCTGGATTTCTGCCTGTCGAAAATCAATTCCGAGCACGAGTCGTACGCCATCCGCTGTTTTTCGATCTATGCGGCATTCAAGATGTGCCGCCATTATCCCGAACTGCTGGCCGAGCTTTCGGAGCATCTCGACATGATGTCGCTGCAGCCGCTGTCGCCCGGACTTAAAAGTGCTCTGCGCCAAACCAAAAAGAAAATTTCGAGACTTTATGAGAAGAAGAGTTGAACTGAGCGGTTACTGCTGGATCATTTCGGCGCTGTCGACGGCGCTGATGTGCGGCATATTCGTCTATGCACTCAAGCAGCCCGATCATACATGGCCGGTCGTCGTGCTGGCCGTTCTGATTGTCGGGCTGATCCTGTCGACCCTGTTCTATATGCCGCTGTCGGTCTCGGTCGATGACCGGAATCTGAACATCAGCCGCTCGCTGCGGGTCAAGACCATACCGCTGACCGATATTGCCGACGTGAAGCTCTGCCCGCCGACCATGGCGGCCCGGCGCATCTGCGGAAGCGGCGGCTGGTTCGGCTGGTACGGCTGGTTCCGCGAACGCGATCTGGGCAGATACTTCGCCTACTACGGCAAGGCGTCCGATTGTTTTCTTGTGACGCTGAAAGATGGCCGCAAATATATGCTCGGCTGCAAGGACGCACCGGAGATGGTGGCTGCGATAAAGGCCCGGATCGGCTGAAGTGCAGCCTGAAAGGGTGCCCGACAGGATTTCACATATGTCTGTTCAGTATATTGTCCTAATCACCATATATTAATGTATAAGAGATGAGAGCGATGAGAAAAGCCGGCAGGCGTAGGGATGCGGAGTGGGCGCTGGAAGTGTTTGACAGGGCGCCGTATGTCACTGTCAGCATGACGAGGCCCGACGGAACGCCGTACGGGCTACCTCTGTCGCTGGTCCGCGACGGCTACCGTGTCTTTTACTTTCATTGCGCCGGTGAAGGCGAGAAGATCGACTGCCTTGATGCCAATCCGGCGGTCAGTTTGTCGGCAGTGAGCAAGTGCACGCCGAAGTACGAGGAAGAGAAGAATAACTTCACCGAGCATTATCATTCGGCAATTGCGGTCGGTATGGCCGAGATAGTCCGCGACGATGATGAAAAGATTCATGCGTTAAGACTGCTTTGCGAGCGGTTTCTGCCCCGCTACATGGATCATTTCGACGAGGCGGTGGCCCGGAGTCTGGACGCCACCACCGTAGTGCGCATCACACTAACGGAACCTCCCGTGGGCAAGTGCAAGGGTCTGTGACGGCGCCCTGGGCATGAGCCTGCTTTAGTCCGGAAAGATATTTTAATACCGAATTTAAAAATTTTCAAAGAGTTAAGTGTATTTTTAATTTTTTTGCTTAACTTTGCACGCAAATCTAAAATACCGATTCATAAAACGTTAGGAGATCCTGCTCCTGGATATTTCAGCAAATTCAGAAACTATAACCAAATAATTTCAATTGCTATGGTAATACCCTTAAAATCAGGTATTTACCCCCCCCATTTGCGCTTGGCGGCAGCAGTTGCCCTCATAGCCGGCGCGGCATTTTGTGCCACAGGTGCCAATTATCGTTCAACAGTTGTCGTTAGATCGGACAATCCCGATGCGGGCGAGGTCTGCATCACACATGCGACAACAAAGTATCTGTTTATCTACACGCACACCAAGCCGGCTGATCCGACTGACGAGGAATACGGTGCGGAAGTCAGTGCGTCGTATGTTTCGTCAGGTGGCGGTACAAAAGGAGTACAGCGTTACTATCTGTATGCGAAAGCGAAGCCCGGATACAAATTCGTAAGATGGGAGGGCGGATCATCGAGCGTGCCTATCAACACAACTGAGCCATACTACGAGTTCACATGGGAGCATTACACTAAGGATACCGGCAGCGGCGACGGCATATCATGCTCGGTGACGGCTTATTTTGTGGCTGAAAACGCCGTCACGGTCGAGACCAATATTCCGGCGGGGGTAGTGACTCTCGACCCGGAGGCTCCGCAAATCGGAGACCGGGTGACTGCCACCAGCACCATGAGGCGTATCGCGACGCCGGGAACGGCCGGAAATCTGAACATGATGACTGAATTCTCCCATTGGGAGGACGGAGACGGCAATATGCTGTCGTCCGATGAGGTGTTCACGTTCGAGGTCGAGAAGGAAATGACGCTCAAGGCCGTCTACCGCACTCTTGGCGAAGTGCCGCAACAAGGTAAATTCTATCGGATCCGCAACGTATGGAATAGGGTGCTGACACTCGAAGGCGGTTTCAGACAGACGATCTCAGGCGCGACCGATGTGCCGCAGACACTGCTGCGCTGGGCCCTTCCGCTCGATCACGATTACAGCGAATTCTGGACCGGCGCGGGAAATAACGAGTGGAGCGGCTCCGATGCTGTGGATCCGCTCTGTCCGGAAGCTTCGCCCGGTACTATTTTCTACATCGCCGAAGGTGTTTCGGACGACTCGCAGTGCACCAAGGTATCGCTTGCATCGCAGGGTATCGATACGCGTACGGTCACCGGCCAGACTCTTGACATTGTACCTATGTCCGATAACTTCTGCGGTTACTATGGCGTAAGGTCCTCTTCGCTTAGCGGCGCAGGCTTCAAGACGGTTGTCCGCGAGGGCGGCAATGCGATCATAAATATATCGTCGTTCGGAGATACGGATGTATATTCGGCCATGGCTTTCCAGCCGGTCGATGAAGAACATATGGATAGTTTCTGGTTCGGAGCGGCGCCCGACGGATCGATGCTGTTTGACGGAAGCTACTGGACCACGATGTTTACCGCTTTTCCGTATGAATGCCGCGACGGCGTCAGAGCTTACTATGTGAAAGAAGTGATGACTGGCGACGGCGAAGCGTATGCCTGTCTGACCGAAATAGACGACGGACGAGTTCCGGGCGGAGAGGCTGTGCTGCTTCGATGCAACAGCCTTCAGTCAAGGGAAAACCGTCTGCTGCCGCTCGATCCGGCCGTGAACAGTGTGCCGGCACTTGAAGGTAACATGCTCAGAGGCTCATACCAGCTTTATACCGATAGAGAGGGTAACGGCCGGCGTACGTTTGACGAATCGTCGATGCGTGTGTTCGGCGTGAATTCCAGAGGTGAATTAGGATTCTATAAGCTCGCCGGCGGTGAGGATGGCATGCCTGCGGAGCTGAAGGCCAACAAGGCATACCTTGACATGAGTGTTCTGCCGGGCGGTATGAAAGCCGCGTCATTCGGACTCCGTTTCGGCGGCAGTGCAAGCAGCGGTATCGATGACATTGAGGCCGGTGCAGTACCTGACAATGCAGAGGATTCGGCGGTCTATGATCTCGAGGGTCGCCGTATTGTTCGTCCGGTTGCCGGGGATATCTATATTGTCAACGGCAAGGTGACTGTCTGGAACTAATCCGCTTCAGGTTCTGAAGAATAACTAAATCTATATAAATCCAATAACTATGAAACAGAAATTATTACGTTGTCTAACTGTCTCGGCCCTGGTTTGCGGCGTCTCGTTCGCCGTCAGATCCCAGGAAGCCATCGAAGGCTACTTCCGTGTGCAGAGCGCTCTCGGAACGGCCGACAACAGCGGATATGTAGAAGTCCGCGGACCTTTCACAACCGCGCCCGACGTGACTAAGGATGCGGCACTGACCAGTGCGGGAACCGTGATGCGCCTCCGTGCTTTCCCCGAGAAGCACAACGGCGAAGTTGTACGTTACAAAATCGGTAACCTTAGCTCGCAGGGTATCGAAGTGTTCGGCACTCCGCAGCCCGACTACATGTCGGCGCTTATGGAACTTGCCTCCGACATTGATACCAGCGACTTTGAGGCGGCAGCTTATACTCTGCAGCGCAAGGCCCGCGAGCTGGGCTATATTGCGTCGGGTCGTATCATCGTACAGGCTATGTTCCAGGTTGTTGCTTCACGGCTCGATCAGGAAATATCGAGTCTGCCTCAGGATATAAGAGACAAATATGCCGGCAACGAGACACTCGAGGAATTCGCCATACGCTTCAACAATGAAGTTTCCGCCAACATCGATCTGCATGCTTACCTTGAACCGGTAGCCGACGGGCAGTATCGCCTTTTCTTCAGGTGGATCGATTGCACCTCCGTAAGCGAATTCTATCTGGCAAACGAACAGAACAAAAAATCGTTTGAGCTCGGCTTCGAGTGCATGCGACGCTATATGGCTAACAAGGAGGGTCTCGGCACAGGCCAGTTCATCAGCGGCAGCGAAGCCGCGATGTGGAAGTCGTGGGGTTACGACATAGACTTAAAATATCATGACTGCCTTGATGCGGAGACGGGTAACTATGTTCTGACTTACGAACAGATATTTGCCGACCATGAGGTTCTCTACAACTGGCTGAAGATGTACATCGAGCGTTTCCTTGATCCGGCAAAAGCCCCCGATGCCGAGATCCTGGGTATCAACTTTAAGGCTTTCGCTACGGAGATGCAGCGCCATGCCATCATGCAGGGCTTCCTGAAGTACATTCCCAGCATACAGGAAGGTCAGAAGCTATACCTTACCAACGGACGCTTTACTGACGGCGTCAACACGTATAGCACCATAGGCACTGTGAACGACAACTCGCAGCATTTCGGTCTTCTTGCCCCGGAGCAGGCTCTGGCTGCCGGGGATGCTGCCATCTGGAATGTCATTCCGATGGATGAAACCGATAATTATTTCGCTATAGATCCCGTCGGTCATCGCGTGAATAAGCCTGAGATGGCTGACGGACACTTGCTCGCTCTTTATGTAGACTTCCCGTTCGAAGCTGTCAATACGGACAACATGACATTCTTTTCTTTCGGCGACAATGCCTCGCTGGCAGTAAACAGCACGACTCTCAAGAATCTTGGCGAAATCCATTATGTGACCGTTGACCAGGAACTCGAAAAGGTCGCACGACGCACCCCGGTACTCATCGAGACGAAAACCACCTCTCTGAACGACAACATAGTGCGCCTTATATATGAACCGCAGGAAAGTGACTATAATCCCGAAACTAACGACACGGAAGACCGTCCCGACGGTTTTGAAGTTTCGGATGATGAGGTTGCTGTGCAACATGCTCCGCATCGTGTGGCTGTCGCACAGGGTAATGCCGCGGCTTATGCAGTTCTGTTCAGTACTCCCGCAGACGAGACTGCGCTGAGAAATCTGTGGAACATCGACGCCGACCTCTCGGCAAATTCTGTTTATACCCTCACGACCCGTGAAGGCCAGAAATCAGCGGCTACTGAGCAGGAGATGCGTACTCCCTGGTTTACCGAAGCCGCTTCCATTCCTGCCAACCACGCGTTCCTGATCACTGAAAGTGTCGGCAGCAAGACAGGTGGCCTCAGCCTCGACGCTCCGGCCGACGAAATGCCGAATATCCCCAGTGCAATCACTGACATAGAGGGCGGCGAAATGCAGCCCGACGTTATTTACGACCTCCAGGGTCGTCGTGCCGCCCATGTGCTTCCCGGTCACATCTATATTCTGAACGGTAAAAAAATTCTCGTGAAGTAACCGCAGTGAACACATTCTATCTACAATGAAATAATTCCGGGCAATCGTATCCCGGTTGGTCCGGGATTATTTCGTTATATTTATAAAAAAATGAAAAACAGATTATTGATAATTACGGCGGCGCTTATGTCGATGCATGCCGGCATTATGGCTCAGGACACGACTCGTCCGGCAGCTGTCGCGGTCACACAGAACATGTCGGAATATGTAGGCACGGCCACCATCGACAAGACCGACAATAAGATCGGCGATGTGGTTACGCTTACGGCAACGCTGACTAAAGTGCCGAACTACCAATGCCGCAATATGATGACCGAGTTCGTAGGCTGGCGCGACAATGAAGGCAACTTCCTTTCACATGACATGACTTATACCTTTGTTGTGGAGAAGGATATGGACATCGAAGCCGTATTCCGCGACAAGAACGGGCTGAAAGCATCGGGCTACTTCCGCGTGCGCAATATCTTCAACCGCGTGCTCAACATTGTCGGAAATTATGAATATACGATTGTAGGCTATTCGGGCAATAATCTTGACGGACTGCTCCACTGGAGTTGCCCCGACGATCTGGTCGAGGCGGATTTCGCCAATAAAAAATGGAACGGTTCGGACGATGATCCGCGGATTGATGTCGAAGGCCTCGCTTCGGCCGTTATCTATATCGAGGGATCCAGTCTGAATCTCAATGCGGCTCCCGGCAAGGATGCTTTGTCAAAGGTGAAGTGCTATGGACAAGGAACAGATACATACTCGATGACTAAGCGTACATTTTCGATTCAGCCGGCACAGGCGGCCACTCCCGGCTATTACATACTGTATGGGAACTTTTTGGGTGGCGGTCTTAAGATGACTCATCGGGAAGGTGATGAGGACAGAGATGGCGACGGGGTGAATGACGGCCACTGGGCATATTGCTCTCCGTATATAGGAAGATGCAAGACTGACGATCCGTATTCGTGGATGGCAATCCAGCCGATTGATGAGGAACATTTCGACGAATTCTGGTTCGGCGCGGTGGCCGATGAGTCGATGGCATACGACGGCGGCTACTGGACATCGATGTACACAGGTTTCCCGTATGAATGCCGCGACGGCGTGGAGGCATACTACGCCAAGGATGTTGCCGCAGCCGGCGGGGTAAATTACATTCAGCTTGTGAAGATTGAATCGGGTATTGTTCCGGCTTATTCCCCCGTACTGCTAAAGTGTCAGGGTACGCGATCACGCCAGAACCGACTGATGCCGCTCGATTTCCACGCCGACTATCCTGCGCTCGATGGCAATCTGCTTGCCGGCTCTTTCCAGCTGTATACAGACAAATCCGGGAACGGACATACGGAGTTCGACGAAGCGACTATGAGGGTCTTCTCATGCAACAGCGCCGGCGAGCTCGGATTCTATCGCCTTGCACCGCAGGCCGACGGCTCGGCTTCCGAACTGACTGCCAACAAGGCATACCTTGACATGACCAAGCTCCCCGCGGCAACGGACGGTCCTCTGCGTATCCGCATCGACCGTACGGGCAGCACAGGCGTAGCCGATGTAGCCGCAGTGGAGACTTCTCCGGACGGAACCATCTACGATATTTACGGACGGCGCGTGACAAATCCCGTGCCCGGTACACTATATATTCGCGACGGCAGGAAATTTGTTTATTAACACTGATATGCGGTCGCTGCGCTGATACGTCTGCGCTCCGGGATTTTTCGTTTCCCGGGGCGCAGGTCTTGTTTTGGCCTGTCTGGACCATGTCCGGCTATAGCTATATATGACACAGCTTCAATAGACCTACCTCGAAGGGATTTACCGCGGCGTCGGCGCCGAGGGCGCCCTCGCTGCCCTCGCTGCCCCGGCTGCTGCCCGGCGGTGAATTACTTTTTTTCGATTATTTTGACCCATAAACGGCCGCAAATTGTTAATTTTGCAGTCAGAAGGCGCCCGGACAGGCACCCGTTGCGTGCAAAACGACATGAAACACATAATAATAGCCATAACCGCACTGCTGCTCCTGGCGCTACCCGCCGGCGCGCAGACGAACATCCTCGGCATCGACGACGGTGACGCCACGACCGTAGGCATCTACATCAAGGACCTGTCGGACGGCAAAGTGCTGGCCGACCACAACAGCCGGCTGGCTCTGACACCGGCCAGCGTCACCAAGTCCG
>CAJJQT010000021.1 GCA_905193995.1 uncultured Porphyromonadaceae bacterium
GGTCTCCATCGTGGAGCAGGTGTATAGCTCCATCCGTGGCTTTGGCCTGCTGGACTCCATCATCAAGGATGACACCATCACGGAAGTGATGATCAACGGGCCTGAAAACGTATTCATCGAGCAGAATGGACGGCTGTTCAAGCTGGACAAGCAGTTCGAGAGCCAGCGGAAGCTGGAGGATATCATCCAGAGGATCGTGGGCCTTGCGGGCCGTGAGGTCAATCAGGCCAACCCTATCTGCGACACCCGGCTTCCCGACGGCTCCCGTGTCAATGTGGTGCTGCCGCCCATTGCCCTGTGCGGCCCCACGGTCACCATCCGAAAGTTCTCCAAGACCCCTATGACCATTGCCAAGCTCATTGAGTACGGGTCGCTGACGCAGGAGATCGCAGACAAGCTGCAAATGCTGGTGGAGGCCAAGTATAACATCTTCATCAGCGGAGGTACCGGCTCCGGCAAGACCACCTTTCTGAATGCGCTGTCGAACTATATCCCCAAGGATGAGCGTGTCATCACCATCGAGGACTCGGCGGAGCTGCAGATCGAGGGCATCGAGAATCTGGTCAGTCTGGAGACTCGCAACGCCAATGCCTCTGGTGCAGGACAGATCACCATTCGGGACCTGATCAAATCGTCGCTGCGTATGCGCCCGGAGCGCATCATCGTGGGTGAGGTCCGTGGCGGCGAGGCGCTGGATATGCTGCAGGCCATGAACACCGGCCACGACGGTTCCCTGTCCACCGGCCATGGGAACAGCCCCAAGGACATGCTCAGCCGGTTGGAGACCATGGTGCTTATGGGGGCCGAACTTCCGCTTGCGGCCATCCGCAGCCAGATCGAAGTGCTGAGCGATCCGGCCACCACGCCGCAGCAGGCCGAGCTGGCCCTGCGCATCCTCGTCCATGTGATGGGCGACCTGCATCAGCCCATGCATCTGGGGCACGCCAAGGACCTGGGCGGCAACCGCGTGAAGATGAAATTCTTCGACCGCGAGACCAATCTGCATTCGATCTGGGATTCGTCGCTCGTCGAGAGCGGCCGCAAGTGGAGCTACACCGAGTGGCAGCAGCAGATCGACCGTGCCGACGACGCCACCGAGGCCGAGATAATCTCCGGAACAGTCGACGACTGGGCGCGCCAGACATTCGACATCGCCACGCAGTGCTACGTCTACTTCCGGCCCGGCGCCAAGGTCATGTACAACGACATTGCGCGCTGGACGCCCGTCATCGAGCAGCAGTTCCTGCGCGGCGGCCTCCGCCTGGCCCACGTGCTCAATTCCATTTTCGATCCCGCGTACGGCAAGTGATACAATAATGGCGGCGGTTTTCCGTTATTATTCTGATGAAAAATTTCCGCTTCCTACTCCTCTTTTTCTTTGCGGCGCTGGCCGCCGGGCTGTCGTCGTGCATCGAGGACGGCTTCACCACGTCGCCGTCGGACCAGCCGACTTTCTCGGTCGACACACTCGACATGGGCGTGATATTCACAGAACAGGCCTCCACGACCCACCGGTTCGTGGTCTACAACCGGGCCTCCAAGGGCATAAATATCGACCGCATATTCCTGTCGGGCGACAACGCGCGGCTGTTCCGCCTCAACGTCGACGGCTTCAGCGGCACCGACTTCGCCAACGTCGAAGTCCGCGCCAAGGACTCGATATTCGTGCTGGTCGAGACGACCCTGCCGGCTAATGACCGTACCGTACCCGTCGAAATCACCGCCAGACTCGATTTCCTGACCAACGGCGTGGAACAGAGTGTGGTGCTGGCCGCCACGGGCCGCGACGTGACGCGTCTGCGCGCCGTGACCGTTGACACCGACACGCGCCTGACAGCCGAACGTCCATATCAGATCTACGACTCGCTGGTAGTGGCCGAAGGGGCGACGCTGACTGTCGATCCCGATGCCGAGCTCTACTTCCATGACGGCGCCATGATGGTGGTGCGCGGCCGCCTTGTGGCCGTGGGCTCGCCCGACCATGAAATCACCTTCGCCGGCGACCGCACCGGATTCGTGGCAGCCGACATACCTTTCGATCTGATGTCGCGCCAGTGGACCGGCATGTTCTTTACCCCGACATCAAAGGGCAACCGCCTCGACTACTGTCTGGTGAAGAACACCTGGCAGGGTGTGACCGTGGATTCGTCGGATCTGACGATGATCAATACGCGCCTGCGCAACAGCGGCGGCTATGCCCTCGAGACCTACCACTCGGCTATCAGCGCCTACGGCTGCGAGTTTGCCGAAGCTGCCTCGGGAGCCGTGCTGCTCCACGGCGGCTCGCATCTGCTCGACCAGTGTACACTGGCCAACTACTATCTGTTCTCGGCCCTTGAAGGCCCGATACTGCAGTTCGGTCACCTCGACGCCGAGTCGGACGATGCGACGGGTCTGCCCTACCTGCAGGCGCGGATCAGCAACTGCATCATCTACGGCAACGGCAAGGACATATCGCACGGCGATCTGACCGGAACGGGCGTCTACCTGCGTCGCTGTCTGCTGAAAAGCAAAGGCACCGACGACGACAACTTCATATCGTGCATCTGGGATCAGGATCCGCTGTTCTACACCGTGCGCGAGGACTATGTCTTCGACTACCGCCTGCGCGAGGGTTCGCCCGCTATCGGCGCGGCCGATCCGGCCCTCAACGCTCCGGAGGCTGCCACCGACCGCTACGGCTGTCAGCGCGGAGCCGTTCCCGACCTGGGCGCCTATGTCTATATACCTCAACAATGACCTGGACTTACCGTCAACCTGTAAAAATCGAATTTGGGCAGGGTGTGCTCAGCCGCCTGCCCGCTGTGCTTGAGGGGCTCGGCATCAGCCGGGCTCTGCTCGTCACGTCGCCTTCGTTCGTGAAACGCGGCCTGGTCGGCAGCCTGCTCGATGAATGCCGCGGAGCCGTCTGCGGCGTATACTCCGAGGTGTCGCCGAATCCCGATGTCGCCCAGTGCGACGCCTGCTCCGCCATGCTCCGCGACCTGAGCTGCGACGGTGTCGTGGCTCTCGGCGGCGGTAGCGTCATCGACTGTGCCAAGGCAGCCTCGGTATTCATCCTGTCGGGACGTCCGGCGTCGGATTATCTCGCTACGGGCGAATCCATACCTGCCCGGCATCTGCCGCTGGTGGCCGTCCCGACCACCTCGGGCACCGGCAGCGAGGTGACATCGGTGTCGGTGCTCTCGGACCATGCCCGCGGCATCAAGGCGCCGATGGCCGCCGACAGCTTCTTCCCGGCAGTGGCGCTTGTCGATCCGGACCTGACGCTGACCGTGCCGCCGCGGATGACAGCCATTACCGGCTTCGATGCCCTGTGCCATGCCGTAGAGGCTTATTGGAGCCGCAACCATCAGCCCGTGTGCGACGCGCTGGCCGCCGAGGCCGCCCGCACGCTGCTGGCCAACATAGCCGCGGCTGTCGCCCGGCCCGGCGACACCGGGGTGCGGTGTGCCATGTCGCAGGGTTCGCTCATGGCCGGGCTGGCATTCGCGCTGCCCAAAACGTCGGCGCCGCATGCCTGCTCGTATCCGCTGACCAATCTGCTCGGCATACCTCACGGCGAGGCCTGCGCCCTGACGCTCGACTGGTTCATCCGGCTCAATGCAGCCCGCGGCGACCGCCGCACCGCCGAACTTGCGACCCTTCTGGGATTCGCCTCGCCCGACGCGCTGGCCGATGAGATCGTGCGTCTGAAGAAGCTGACGGGACTGCGGACAGATCTCCGCGACCTCGCCCTCGGCGATGACGCCGTGGAGCGGCTCGCCTGCGCGAGCCGGCATCCGAATCTGGCCAACAATCCCGTGGATGTCAGCCTCGACGATCTGCGCCGGATGTACGCCGGTCTTGCAATGTAAGTCTTAAACGTATTCCTTGACGGGAAGTTCGCCCCGGAGGGCCGCCAGGCCGTTCGAGGCGAGCGCCAGCATCTCGTTCTCGCCCGGGTATACGTAGACCGGGGCAAGGAAATCGACGCGCTCGCGGATGCGCGAGACGACATAGTCGCTGAACGCCACGCCGCCCGTGAGCAGGATGGCGTCGACCTTGCCGAACAGCGCTACGGCCGCACCGCCGATCGACTTGGAAATCTGATAGATCATGCCGCCGAGGATCACTTCGGCCTTCTTGTCGCCCGCTTCGATCGATTCGACGATGGCTGCCACGTCGGTCGTGCCGAGGTGGGCGGCCAGGCCGGCGTTGCCGCTGATACGCTTCTTGAGCTCCTCGAGCGTGTATTTGTTGGAGTAGCAGAGGTCGATGAGCTTGCCGGGCGGTAGCGAGCCGGCGCGTTCGGGCGAGAAGGGACCTTCGCCGTCGAAGGCATTGTTGACGTCGATGCAGCGGCCGTGGCGGTGTGCGCCCACCGATATGCCGCCGCCCAGATGGGCGATTATCAGGTTGAGATCCTCGTAGCGCGTTTCCTGTTCGGCGGCGAAGCGCCGGGCTATGGCGCGCTGGTTGAGGGCATGCCAGGTGGTGATGCGGGGCATCAGCGGCGAGCCCGACACGCGGGCCACGTCGTCCATTTCGTCGACTACGCCGGGGTCGGCGGTCAGCGCCCTGCAGCCGGGTATCCGGGCAGCGATCTCGGCGGCTATGCGGCACCCCAGGTTTGATGCGTGGTTGCGCATCGGATGCTCCATCTCGCCGAGCATCACGTCATTGATTGCGTAGACGCCGCCTTCGATCGGCTTGAGCAGGCCGCCGCGGGCCACGATGGCGTCGAAGCTGAGGTTCTGGCCCTTTTCGGCCAGCGTCTTCAGCACCAGATTCAGGCGGTAGCCGAACTGGTCGGAGACCTTGGCGAAGGGTGCCAGTTCTTCGACCGAGTGCTTTATATTTTCAATCATTACAGGCTTGAGATCGTGAAAGACAGCGATTTTTGTCGAAGTCGAGCCCGGATTGATTGTAAGTATGTTCATATTTCAGGTAGTTTTTGCTGACGGCAGCTTGCTGCCCGGAATTATTAGGTAGTTATGTCAATGGTGGCTTTGTGCGCAGGTAGAGAGGAGCCTCGCGGGCTCAGAGCAGTGCGCTGCATGCGGCCAGGGCCAGGCTGCAGAGCTTGGAGCGCGATGTGTCGGCGCGCGACGGCAGGACAACGGGCACGGCGGCTCCGGCGAGCATTCCGGCGTTGTCGCAGTGGGTGAGCCAGGTGACGGCCTTGTAGAAGGCGTTGCCTGCTTCGATGTCGGGGAAGACGAGGGCGTCGGCGCGGCCTTCGATGGGCGAGTCGATGCCCTTGATGCGGCCCGATTCGGGATCGACGGCGGTCTTGAGGTCCATCGGGCCGTCAACGATCGCCGGGCCGAAGGCGCCGGCGGCCGCCGCGGCCCTGACGGCCGCATATGACTCGGTGACGGGAAATTTCGGCGAGGACTTCTCGGTGCAGTGGATCAGGGCTATTCGCGGCTCGGCGATGCCCGTCTTGCGGCACAGGCCGGCCAGGTAGCCCGTCATGGCTTCAAGCTGGGCCTCGGTCGGATAGGGGATGACGGCCGCGTCGCTGAAGTAGAGCAGCCCGTCGCGGCCTGGTATGGCTGTGGCCGTGATGTGGGTCAGCACCCGCCCCGGCGGCAGGATGCCGCGCTCCTTGTTCAGAACGGCCCGAAGCATGTTGTCGGTATTGATCAGACCCTTCATCACCACGTCGGCCCGGCCTTCGCGCGCCAGGGTCACGGCCCGTGCGGCAGCGGCGTCGGCGTCGGGCTCGGCGACGATCCTGACCTGCTCCGATGGCGCGAACGGTATCCGTGCGGGATCGCCCACGAGGATGAACCGTGCAATCGAGGCTTCAAGAGCCATGGCCACGGCCTCGCACGTATGATCGTCGTGAGGACAGGCCACTGCTACCCGAGCACGCGGCTCGGCCGCGGCCAGGTGTCGGATGATGGTGTCGAAATCCTTCAATAATTGCATACTTTGACTTATTTTGTGCAAATATCACAAAAAAAATCGATTTATCAAAATCGCCACCTCTTTTTGGAGGTTTGGGCTAACTTTAAGGTGGATTTTCCCTATATGCCGGATGAAATAATGCGCCGCCTCTCACTTGACTGTGGAAGGCGGCGCCTGCAAAATAATATTTAGGTCTAAGAGTCTTTCATCTATGCCTTCACCATCGAGCGGCCCTTTTCGATGGCCTGCTCGTTGACGGGTATAAGGTGGTGGTGGCGTTCGGGCAGTGTTTTGCGCAGGGCCTTCACCACGGCTTCGGTGGTGACGATCGGGCACATGCCGAGCAGCGCTCCCAGGAGCACCATGTTGTAAGTCTTGGAGTTCTTGAGTTCGAGGCTGGCTTCGAGCGCGTCGACCGGCACGACGGTGATGTCGGTGCGCGTCGGCAGGTGATGTATGCCCGAGGGATCGTAGATCAGCACGCCGCCGGGCTTTACCTTGCTCTCGAATTTGTCGAGGCTCTGCTGATTGAGGATCACGGCCGTATCGTAGGTGTCGAGCACGGGCGAGCTGATGGGGCTGTCGCTCAGAATCACGGTCACGTTGGCCGTGCCGCCACGCTGTTCGGGGCCGTAGGCGGGCATCCAGGTCACTTCCAGGTCGTTCATAAGTCCGGCATAAGCCAGTATCTTGCCCATCGAGAGGACTCCCTGGCCGCCGAAGCCGGCAATAATTATTTCTTGTTTCATAGCGCTCAGATATTCTTTAGATCACCCAGGGGATAGCGTTCGAACATATGCTCGGCCATCCATTCGTTGGCCTTGGCGGGCGACATTTTCCAGCCCGAGTTGCAGGTCGACACGATTTCGACCACCGATGTGCCCTTTCCGGCCAGCGAGTTCTCGAAGGCCTTGCGGATGGCGGCCTTGGCCTTGCGGACCGCGGCCGGAGTGTGTACGGCCTGGCGGGTCACGTAGCAGGTGCCGTCGAGCGGCGCGAGCAGCTCGGTGATGCGCAGGGGGTAGCCGTTGAGGTCGGCGCGGCGTCCGTAGGGGGTGGTGGCGGTCTTCATGCCCAGCAGCGTGGTCGGGGCCATCTGGCCGCCGGTCATGCCGTAGATGCCGTTGTTGATGAAGATTATGGCGATGTTCTCGCCGCGGTTGGCGGCGTGGATGGTCTCGGCGGTGCCGATGGCCGACAGGTCGCCGTCGCCCTGGTAGGTGAACACCAGGCGACCCGGATTCAGGCGCACCAGGCCGGTGGCTACGGCGGGTGCGCGGCCGTGGGCGGCCTCCACCCAGTCGACGTCGATGTAGTTGTATGCAAAGACGGCGCAGCCTACCGGTGCGACGCCGATGGTGCGGTCCTCGAGGCCCATCTCGTCGATCAGCTCGGCGATGATGCGGTGCACGACGCCGTGCGAGCAGCCCGGGCAGTAGTGCGTATGGCGGTCGTCGAGCAGCCGCGGACGGGCGTATATCTTGTTTTCGTCCTTAATGATCTCTTCCGGTTTCATAGACGGTTCATTTTAGAAAGTCATTGTTGAGAGCGTCGAGCACTTCGGCGGGGTTGGGAATCATGCCGCCCATGCGGCCGTAGTGGCGCACGGGCACGCGCCCGTTGACGGCCAGGCGCACGTCCTCGATCATCTGGCCGGCATTGAGCTCGACCACAAGCATCCCCTTGACGCGGTCGGCCATAGCCGAGACGGCATCGGTCGGGAACGGCCACAGGGTGATGGGGCGCAGCAGGCCCACCTTGATGCCGCGGGCACGGGCGTCCTCGATGGCCTTGAGGCAGATGCGGGCCACCGATCCGAAGGCCACGATGAGGTATTCGGCGTCGTCGGTGTAGTATTCGGCGAAGCGCACTTCGTTGCGCTCGATCTCGGCGTAGGTGCGCTGGAAGCGGCGGTTGTTCTCTTCCATGGCGGGCGAGTCGAGTTCGAGCGAGGTGACTATGTTGCGATGGCCGCGGCCGTGCTTGCCGGTGACGGCCCAGGGGCACTGGCGCGCTACTTCCTCGTCGGTGCGCCGCGGACGGAAGGGCGGCAGTACCACCTTCTCCATCATCTGGCCTACGATGCCGTCGGCCAGGATCATGGCCGGGGTGCGGTATTTGAACGACAGGTCGAACCCGAGGCCCACGAAGTCGGCCATCTCCTGCACGGTGGCCGGAGCGAGCACTATCAAGTGGTAGTCGCCGTGGCCGCCGCCCTTGGTGGCCTGAAAATAGTCGGCCTGCGAGGGCTGGATGGTGCCAAGGCCGGGGCCGCCGCGCATCACGTTGACGATCAGTGCCGGCAGCTCGCTGGCTGCGATATAGCTTATGCCTTCCTGCTTGAGCGATATGCCCGGCGACGACGACGAGGTCATCACCGCCCGGCCCGATGCGGCGCCGCCGTACACCATGTTGATGGCGGCCAGCTCGCTCTCGGCCTGGAGCACGACCATGCCGGTCGTCTCCCAGGGCATCTCCTCCTCCAGGGTTTCGAGCACCTCCGACTGGGGGGTGATCGGGTAGCCGAAATAGCCGTCGACGCCGTAGCGGATCGCTGCGTGGGCTATCGCCTCGTTACCCTTCATCAATCTTACTTCTTCTTCCATAAACTGAGGTGCTTTGCGTTAATCTTTGATTACAACTCGGTAGACTTCGAAACAGCCGTCGGGGCATACCGTCGCACACGAGGCGCAGCCTATGCAGGCCTCGGGGTGCGCCGCATAGGCGTAGTGGTAGCCGCGGTCGTTCACTTCTTTGGGTTGGAGCAGCAGTACGTCGGTCGGACAGGCCACCACGCAGAGGTCGCAGCCTTTGCAGCGGTCGGTGTCTATCGTCACAGCTCCTTGTACTTTAGCCATTATTTTTTAAGGTTTACTTAGTTTTTTTGGTTGATCCGACAATTGGATGTTGCAAATATAGCCAAAACTTGAGTCAACTCCAAAAAACAACACACTTTTTTCGCCTTTGTGCCAATTTTCCGCTCCAAAGAATCAGCCCGGCATCCGTGTGTGGGTGCCGGGCTGTGTTGTTGGCGGTATTTTCAGGAATCAGAAGAGCTTGTCGGGGTAGACTCCGGCGTCGTGGAGGGCGGCAAGCTGGGCTACGACCGATGCGCGGTCTTCGGCGTAGGTGACGCCGAACCACTTCGAGGTGGTGTCGAGCAGGCGTACGGTAGCCTCACCGCTGTGGATCAGGTCGTTGACGGCGGTCGGGATATAGTACTCCGACTTGGGCTCGTCGATGCGGGCGTCGAGGAACTTGATGAATTCGCGCTTCGAGAAGTCGAAATAGTCGGGGGTGAAGCCCCAGAAGTTCATCGACACGGGCGTGTTGGGGTCGAGATGGCAGATCCGGCCGTTCTCGTCGGTGAAGGCGATGCGGTGCTGATCGTCGAAGGCGATGGCTGTGCGCTCGACCACGTTGGCCAGGTAGCCGTCGGCGTCGGCGGTGCATACGCCGCGTGAGACGGAGCCGTTCTCGGTCATGGTGTTGCCTACGCGGAAGCCCACCATGCAGTAGTCGCCCTTGCGGTCGCGCTCGCGCGAGAGTTCTTCGGCGATTACGCGGAAGGCGTCGGTGCCGTAGTAGTCGTCGGCGTTGATGACGGCGAACGGCTCGCGGATGACATCGGCGCCCATCAGCACGGCGTGGTTCGTGCCCCACGGCTTGGTGCGGCCTTCGGGTGCGGTGTAGCCTTCGGGAAGGCTGTCGATGCTCTGGAATACTACTTCGACCGGGATCGATCCTTCATATTTGCTGAGGATTTTCTCGCGGAAATCCTGCTCGAAATCTTTGCGGATCACGAAAACGACCTTGCCGAATCCGGCCTTGAGTGCGTCGTAGATGGAATAGTCCATGATGGTCTCGCCGTGAGGGCCGACTCCGTCGAGCTGCTTCAGGCCGCCGTAGCGGCTCCCCATGCCTGCGGCCAGTACGAATAACGTTGGTTTCATCATATATACAGAATTGATTGATTTATCGAAAGATTCTTCCTAACAGGCCGCAAAGTTACGAATTTTCCCCGATATAACGAAATGTTTCCTCTGCGAGCGCCTCCTGTGGCATATAAAACAGAAGCGAGACTACCCGCCTAAGTGGTAGCCTCGACTTTACCTTTTTTTTGAGTGCAAGTTGGAGCGACTAAAGTCTCCAAAGGCACTATGATTTTGCAAAGGTAATGCTTTTATTTGATATGGCAAAATATTTTGATAAAAAGGTGCTAAAAAATCATATCGAAGAGAAAGCTGGTATCAGTGGCTTTAGATTTGGAGAAGCAAAACAAAGTTCATCGTAAAGAACTTTGATTTTTTTACTCATGTCATCAGCTCTATTTACTGAAACCTGACTCATTACATACTTTATAACGCGCATTGCGCCGATTAAGTTGTAGCGCTCCGAAGGTTTGTTGGTCGCGGGCCCCTTACGGATACCCTGCGGTAACTTAAGATCATAAAGCAGTAGTCCATGCGCGCAAGCATTTCGGACTTGTCGGATTGTGTGCATATAGCTTTCGAAGGTGACGACCTGTCGGATGCCGAACTTATGGGCGATGAAGATTTTATCTTCGCGCTCTTTAAGTTGCTCGTATAGTTTCATCACGGCACCGAAAGTCATGAATTCGAGTGTCTTCCAGGCAGGAGCAAAGCGGTCGTTGGGATTCTTCAGATGATGGCGGTGGATTACGGGATTGCGTTTGAAGTCGGGCGTGTATACCTTGAGTTCGAAGTCGCGGGCGTAGGGCCGGTTGACAACGGCAGGGCTTATGAACCAGACAGGATTGGATTTGTATTTGTTGGAGAGATGGTAAATGAGCGAAGTGCGGAAGGCTATCTCGATGCGGTTGAGATAACGCATAAGCAGAAGCCGCAGGTCAAAATCGAAATAGTACAGGTTGACAGCGTCTTCGAACGAAGCGCCTTCGATATATTCGTGGGAGCGGTTGCGAAGCTCAGGATAAGACTTCTCAAAGGGAAATAGATAGAAGCCAAGTCGATAATATCCTATGTCAAGCAGAATTTCGCGTGCTTTGTCCATATCCGACACAGTCAGACCTCTTGATTTCAGTAGGTTAAGCTGTTGGTCTATTGTCGTTGCTGATTTCGTCATTTATAAATTTGAAATATGCGGAGATACAGAAGTTTAGCGGAAGAGGTGGCGGAGGCGGAGGCGGATGGCGGCGGCGCGGCGCAGCGAGCGCAGACGGGCGGCCGGCGAAGGCGACGACGATGAGATGTCGGTCGCCATCGGGTCGATGAACGAGGTGGGCAGGGCCGTGTCCTCGCCGAACTGCTCCGGGAAGATCACCAGCAGGTTGTTGCGCGAGAAATTGCGCTGCAGCAGGGCCGGCATCTCGGTCACCTCGTCGGTGTGCGACACCGAGTTGGGCCGCGCGCTGATGACGATCAGCAGGTCCTCGTCGCGGATAGAGGCGCTCTCGACTATCATCTCGTCGTGCGACTCGACGGTGCGGAACTCGCAGCGGATGCCGTAGTTTTCGTGATATATGACGCCGCGGATCAGAGGCTGTATGTCGCCGTGGCAGCAGAAGATGATGCGGCAGCCGAGCTGGCGCGTCAGGCGCGCGACGGCGCGCACCCAGCGCGAGAAGCCTGTCTCGTACTGTGCGGCGCGGGGCACGGCCACGATGATGCGCGCGACGGTGTTCAGCGGCATGAACATGCGCGATATGATGATCATGCGGTTGGTCGAGCGCAGCAGCTGCTCGGTCTTGGAGCCGTAGAAAGTGTCGATGACGGTGGAGCGGCGGTGCATCCCCAGGATCACCTCGGTGATGTCGCGCTCGGCCACGGCGTTGACGATGCCGGTGACGATGTTGAGGTCGTAGCGCTCGATCTCGTCGATGGCCACGTCGGCCAGGGCGGCGGCGTTGCGGGCCAGCGTCAGCGACTGGCGCGAGAGGGCCTTGGCCGCGGGCGAGTTGTCGCTGCGCACGTGTATGGCGTAGAAGCTGTGCGAGCCCGTCTCGTTGCGCATCAGTACGCCGAGCTCGGCCAGTCCGGGCGACGTGAGAGGGTTGGAGACTGCGATCAGCGTGTTGTTCACGCGGGTGTGGCGGATGACGCCGTCGTCGCCGAGCATGCTGATCTTGACTTTCGGAGCGCCGTTGGCGGTGATGATCGGGGCTATGGCGCAGGTGACCAGGATCACGAGGATGGTGGCGTTGAGCACGGTGCCGTCGAGGATGCCGAGGGTGTGGCCCAGGGTCACGACGGCCAGCGCCACGGCAGTGTGGGCGGCCGTCAGGCCGAACATCACGCGCCGAGCCGCGCCCGTGTATCCGTTGGCGCGCTGGGCTATGAAAGCCGGAATCCACTTAGCCACCAGCGCCACGGCCAGCATCACGGCGGCCACGGCGAGTGTGTCGGTGTTGGCCACCACGCTCAGGTTGATCATCATGCCGACGCTGATCAGGAAGTAGGGGATGAACAGCGCGTTGCCCACAAACTCGATCTGCGACATCAGCGGCGATGCGGGCGGCACGTAGCGGTTCAGCACCAGCCCGGCGAAGAATGCCCCCAAGATGCCCTCGAGGCCGATGAGCTGGGCCGTCCACGCGGCCAGGAACACCATGGCCATCACGTAGACGTACTGGGTGACGCGGTCTGAATAGCTGTTGAAGAAGCGGCGCGTAAGCCGCGGATAGGCGTACAGTATCACTATGGCCCAGGCGGCCATGCGCAGCAGTAGCCCGGACGTCGCTACGGGGTCGAGGCCGCCGAGGTCGTGGATGTTGACGGCGGCGGCGATCACGAGCAGCGAGCCCACCACGGCGATGATAGTGCCTACGACGGCCACCATCACCGCCGGCGACTTGGTTATGCCGAAGCGGGCGGCCACAGGGTAGGCGATCAGCGTGTGGGCGGCGTACATGGCGCCCAACAGCAGCGACGCCGGCAGGTCGAGATGCAGCAGGCAGCGGCTCGACAGGATGCCGAGCACGAGCGGTATCAGCAGCGTGAGCAGGCCGAAAAGCAGCCCCCGCCGCAGGTTGAGCCGCAGATGAAACATGTCGATCTCCAGCCCCGCCAGGAACATCAGGTACAGCAGGCCCACCTGGCCGAAGATGGCGAACGACGAGTCGTTGCTCAGCACGTTGAAGCCGTAGGGCCCGATGACCACGCCGGCTACGATCATGCCGATGATGTGCGGAATCTTGAGCCGGTTGAGCAGCAGCGGCGCCAGCAGTATGATCACCAGCACGATCAGGAAGATCGCTATCGGTTGGGTTACTAAGGCGGCTGCTATCATGGTGTGGGATTTTTATTAGAGGTGAGAAAGAGACGGGGCGGGGCGCCGGTCAGCGGTGCTCGGCGATGTAGCGCACGATCTGCACGGCGTTGAGCGCGGCTCCCTTGCGCAGTTGGTCGGCCACGGCCCAGAAGGCCAGGCCGTCCGACGCCAGGTCGCGGCGGATGCGCCCGACGAATACCGGATCCGTCCCGGCCGTCGGCAGCGGCATCGGGTAGGTGCCCGCTGCCGGATCGTCGGCCAGCACTACGCCGTCGGCCTTCGCGAATGCCTCGCGGGCCTCGGCTACGCTGACGGGACGCTCGAATTCGGCCCAGATGGCTTCGGAGTGGGCGCGCATCACCGGCACGCGCACGCACGTGGCCGATACCTCGATGCTCGGGTCGTGCATTATCTTCTTGGTCTCGAGGTTCATCTTCATCTCCTCGCGCGTGTAGTCGTTGTCGGTGAACACGTCGATCTGCGGTATCACGTTGTAGGCCAGCTGGTGGGCGAAGCGCTCTACGCGGGCTTCGCGGCCGTCGGCCAGGTCGCGGTGCTGCTGCTCGAGC
>CAJJQT010000022.1 GCA_905193995.1 uncultured Porphyromonadaceae bacterium
CCGACATTGTCGACGAGATGGTGAATGACTGGGCTCCGCGGAATGCCGGTATGTACGTGGGCAGCTGGAGGCTCGGACCGGCCTTCGACCAGGTGATGCCGTAGTCGTTGGAGATGTATACGGTGCCGTTGTTCATGCCGTCGGCCTTGCGGCCGCCGATGGCTACCAGTGTCGGGATCGAGCGTGTGGTCCAGTCGGCCGCAGTGCGCACCGTGAAGTAAGGCGCCACGGCTATGCCTTCGAGGCCTTCTGGCAGGCCGCGTTTCGATATTTTGGCCCACGACGAACCGTCAAAACCCCATGTGTCGGCCGAGAGAGAGCCGTCGGCCTTGCGGCCGCCGACAATCAGCATCTGAGGCGTGTCGCTCATGGCGAACGCATATGTCACGGCCGGAGATGTGCCGCTTACGGGCATCCCATGCGGCAGTGGAGTCGTTTTCGTGCCGGGATATGTCTGGAGTGTCCAGTTGCCGGCGTTGTCCTTTGCCGCGCCGGTCAGTGTGGTGCCGTAGCCTCCGTATATGGCCGACCATGCGCGGCCGGTTGAGGCCCATGTCGAACCTTCGTCGGCCGAACGGTAAAGCATCCCGTCGCTACATATAATATAGAGGGCATCATCGGTGGCTGTGAATGTCTCAAGACGTGGGGCAGCCGGGAAGGTGACGCTCTTCTTGCTCCATTCGCCCATATCGGGGTCGGCGCCGGTGATGGCGTCGAGGCTGCTCTGCAGCGTCGCCAGGCAGTAAGCGCCCTGAAATGCCGTCAGGCAGTGCAGCGTGTTGTTCTGACGCACGGTGCGTTGTTCGGTCGGGTAGGAGAAGCTCGACGGGAGTGTGCGGCGGTCGAGCTGATCCCATGAAAGTGAGTCGGTGTTCTCTTTGTATACGTTCACCGTGATGGTGTATGTGCGCTCGCACAGGCCGTCGGGCGACACAACGCGGAGTTTCACCGGATTGGTGAAATCGATCGTGTCCGATGAGTTGGTGATGTAGTTGTAGGTCGTGTCCGACTTTCCGGCGCGTTTCACTGTCAGCTCGGCTACGGAAAAGCCGTTGAGCGAAGTGATCACCGGCGTAAGGGCCGTCACTTTCGTGCCGTAAGGCATCGGTGTGGCGTTGTAAATCTGCCCTTTTATCAGATCGATGGAAAAGAATACCGAATCGAGGTTGGCGAGTATGCTGTCGTTTTTGCTAAGGTGGAAAGTGCGCACAGCCGCAGCCGAGTAGGTCTCTTCGACGTAGTCGGTAGTCGAGGAATTGCACGAGCTCAAAGCGGCTATCGACGCCCCCACAGCAAAACTTATTGCAAGCTTCTTTATCATGATGAACAATATATTTCAGTTTGCAAAGTTATAACTTCGCACGAAAATTAGGGCAATAGTCGGGCGATAAATGATGTAAAAAGTATGAATTTTATAGGTTTTTAACGCTAAACAGTCCGTTGTTGGAGAATATCTCCACGCGGTTACCGTCAAAAATATCAGAATGTACGGGCTGCCGCGCCAGAACGGGCGCACGGACGGTCCCATGGCTGCCGAGTGCCTCGGGCGAGCTCTCCACGCGCGCCATATCCCACAAGCCGGAATTGATAAATGCCTGCAGCACAGTCGCTCCTCCTTCAACCAGAACTGAAGTTATACCTTTCTTGTATAACAAGCTCATTACCTGGCTGAGCGGGATTTCGCCGGTAAAAGTCAGAGGCTCTGATGCAGTTGATATGTCGGCTTTGCCGATTCGGCCGCGGCGGTCAAGGATTACGGGGCGGGGCTGCCTCGCTGCCGGCCATAGGCGACAGTCGAGACGCGGCCTGTCGGCCAGAACGGTGCCTGAACCAACGAGGATTGCATCGTGTAGCGACCTCAGCCGGTGCGAGAGTGTCGAAGTCAGCATGTTCGAAAAGCGGTGCGGCAGACCGTCCGGTCGGTCGCTGTCGATGAAACCGTCGGACGACTGCGCCCATTTGAGTGTAATCCACGGCCGCTGCTGCTCGTGCGCGGTCATGAAGCGGGCGTTGAGTTGCCGCGATTCTTCAGCCAGCATACCGGTGGCTACCTCCACTCCGGCCCGGCGCAGCATGGCTATGCCGCGGCCCGATACGCTTACAAATGGATCAGTGGCGCCGACGACTACCCTCGGAATGCCGGTGCGGATAATCAGTTCGGCGCAGGGTGGCGTCTTGCCGTAGTGCGAGCAGGGCTCCAGGGTGACGTACATGGTCGAGTCGGCGAGCAGCGGCCGGTCAGACTCGCTGACCGAGGCGATCGCGTTGACTTCGGCATGGCCCTCTCCGCAGCGCCGGTGATAGCCTTCGCCTATTATGCGGCCGTCGGGCGCCGCTATCACTGCGCCGACCATCGGATTGGGCGATGTGGCTCCGCGACCATGGGCGGCGAGTTCGAGAGCGCGCCGCATATATTTCTGATCAGGTTCCATATATAACGTGGTACAAATTTAAGAATATTTGTGCGTAAAATGTGATATTTTTACAGTTAAATTAAGTAAAAAATTATGATTTGTAGTCATAATATCTCATACAATGCTGAAAATTGTGATAAAATTGTTGATATTTTGAAAAGATATTCATACCTTTGCCGCGTGTAAGCATAGATGAATACACAATTGTTAAAGTCGTTTATTTCCAATCATTAAAAGTAATACTTAATCCAATGATGAAACTTCCCATGCCGTCGTTACTGACAGCGGCCGCTGTTCTGTTTTCTTACGCTGCGGCAAGTGCAGCAGTCGGCAACATCACCGGAGCTGTAGATCTGACCCGACAGGCCTATCGTCTCCACAACTTCCATGCGGCCTTCTCCGGCGAGCGCTCGGCACGCATCGAGGCCAACAACCGCATTGTCTTTCCCCAGCCATGGCGCGCCGACGGAGCCGATAGCTATAAGCCTAACCATACGCTCGGCATGGCCAGCAACTGCGGCGATATCGACGGGCCTGGCGGCAAGCTGTGGTACTATACGATCGATCTCGACAACAAGGCGATAGTCCACAACCAGTATTATACCGAACTTGTGCTCCAGGCATATCACATCAAGATATACGATGATAACCACAAGCTGGTGGGCACGATCGATGACAAGATGCGCTATGCATCCGACGAAGTCCGCGTGCCTCAGTGCGACGTGCTGCCTGTCGTCACGCGCCATTTCTTCAATACCGACGACCGCATGGAGATCGCCGTAGGACTTGCTGTCAATTCCAGCACTCCCGGCATCAATCACTACCGCACCGTCGTATATCAGCTCGGCGGCGAGAAGGACGGCGAAGGCTACGACAAGATTGTATACACGCTGCCCGAACTTGTGGCAGATGTGCTTGACGCCTCAGTGCCCGGCGGTCCCGAAGAATTCTATATGACACTGGCTCAGGAATTCATCATAGGCGAGTATCCGTCGGATCAGGACGGCACGCAGGCTGTATGGGACTATTATACCGGCAACTATATCCAGCTCGATACATACGGGAAGGCTGTCGACAGCAAGGGGCCATCGGTCATCACAAGCCACCGTGTCCATCATCTCAACCTTCCCGGCGACCAGGAGAGCGCCCAGTATATGATCGGCAAGATGGTCGACGGTGTGCCATATCTGGTATACTCGCAGTATGAGGAGCCGTTGTTCACGCCGTTCTACAGCTATCTCGACGATATGGAGCAGCGCGAGACCAACAATCTGCTCATACAGGTCGACGCCCTGCGCGACGGCAAAGCCGAGACAGTGCAGACCACGCGCATCCCCGTAATACGTCCGACCGGCGAATACAACGCCGCCTTCTTCTCGATAGGCGATCTCCGCTACCGCGAGGACATCGACAACAAGCATTACGGCACCGACGGAAAGTTTGCCTTTACCGTCCGCCGCAGCGACTATGTGAGCCTGGCTTCCGAATCGGGTGTCAACAACTTCTATATCTATAAGCCCGACGGCACCCTGCATGCCGTGGTGTTCGAGAACGTTCTCGGCTTCAACATCATGACCGACGTTCCCGGCAAGGATCCTCAGGTGTTCTTCGTAAGCGCCGGCGATGCAGGTTATGTCTACAGCTTTTTCGATATGTATTCATGCAAGGTAGCGGCAAGTTTCCCGTACATGCTTGAGGTCGAGGATTCCGACCCCGATGTCATGACCACCAACATCGACCGCGTGCCTTTCGGCGATTCATACCGATATGCAGCCGAGCTGCGCCTGCCCTCCGAGGAGGACGATATCGTGTATCTGCGCGTGGCATGGCTCGACAACCAGGGCAAGCACATCCGTACCGACGAAGTCAACATAGGCTCCAATGTGATGTATCCCCAGTGTTTCATCAACGGCTCGGTGCTCCAGCCCGGTCTCATCCACAGCGACAGCGAGATGGAATATCTCGTCCTGATCAAGCGCGGCAAGGGCGACGGTTCGGTACAGGAGGAATGCTACATCGCCCAGCCACGTTCGGAAACAAACCCCGACGGTAAGCTGCTGATCTCGTTCCTTCCCGAGGAAAGGGGCAACCTCGCAGGCGTGTACATATATCCCGGCGCCGATACGCCGTTCCTGTCTGTCTCGTATATCGACTCCGGCCGCACGAGTATCGGCACGGATTACTATAATCTGCCTCTTGACAAGGCTAATGGAATCACCGACACCTTCACTCCCGGCGATGACCTTACTGTAGCCCCCGACGGATGTCTGATCGTGGCCGGCGCACCTGTGGAGATCTTTACTGTCCAGGGTCAGAAAGTGGCTCAGGGCGCTGCCGGGTCGACTGACATTACCGATCTTCCCGCCGGCATATACATCGCCCGCAGCGGCAGCTCGGTACGGAAATTTGTCAAGAAATAAATTCAGAGCAATCATTGCAAAAATGAAAATTAGATACATTGCAATTCTGGCCCTCTTCGCCGTTCCGGCGGTCATGCAGGCCCGTACACTTTCCCCCGCGGAGGCGCTCGGCCGCATTGCCCCCCAAGCCGCCCCGCAGTCCGTCGCTGCCCGGATCCGTACGTCGGTCCCGGAACCTGTCTTTACATCCGTAACCCGCGGCGGCGATGCCGCAGTGTATGTCTTCGGAACTGCCAAGGCCGGCGAAGGCTTTCTCGTGGTCAGTGCCGACGACTGCGCGCAACCTCTGCTGGGCTATTCCGACTCCGGAACTTTCGATCCTGACGCCATACCGCCTCAGATGAAGTGGTGGCTCGAGGAATACTCGCGCCAGATCGAATATATGAATGCCCGCGGCATCACGGCCGGAGCGCCCATGCGCGTCGACCGTGCGCCTATCGCTCCCCAGATAAAGACCGACTGGGACCAGGACGCTCCGTACAACAGTCAGTGTCCTATTTATGGTGCCTCGCGATGCTATACCGGCTGTGTGGCAACTGCCATGGCCCAGGTGATGAACTACTGGAAATATCCCGAACGCGGCAAAGGCTCCATCAGCTATGATTCCGAGTCGATACAGAAGCGTCTGACTCTCAATTTTTCGCTGAAGGCTTTCGATTGGGACAATATGCGCGACATATATCTCGACAACAACTGGACCGACGCCGAAGCCGCTGCCGTGGCCTATCTGATGAAGGCCTGCGGCTACGCTGTGAAGATGGATTACGGTACTGATTCGTCGGGCGCCCTGGCCATGTATATCTCGCGCGGTCTGGTCAAATATTTCGACTACGATCCGAACATCAGCTACGTTCTCCGTTCGTCGTACCCCACAAGCCAGTGGGAGACTATGCTCTATGAGAACCTCCGCGACGTTGGACCCGTCCTCTACGGCGGCGGCTCGCAGATCGGCGGCGGCCATTCATTCGTCTGCGACGGCTACGACGGTAACGGCTACTTCCATTTCAACTGGGGATGGACCGGCATGAGCAACGGCTATTTCTCGCTCGACGCCCTGGATCCCTATTCGCTCGGTGCCGGTGGAGGATCGGGCGGCGGCTACAACTTCACGCAGGATGCCGTGCTCGGTATTCAGCCTCCTACGGGCAAGCCTGCAGCAGAGCGTCCGAAGGCTATGATGCAGACCGGATCGCTTGTAGGCCGGATCGCCGAGAACGATTCGCTCAAGATCGGCCTTACCGGCGAGGGCGAGTGCATGTGGGTCAACTATACTCCCGAGACCCTCCGTGTAGTCTTCGGTGCCATATTCGAGCCTGTCGGTAATCCCGACGCAGCCAAGGGTATGCAGGTGAGTGATATACGTTTTGAGATCCAGCCCGCTTACGGCACGGGGCCCGCATATTTCAAGCCTTTCGTGGACCTTCGGAAGGCCGGACTTGCCGACGGTACCTACAAGGTGACTTTCGCCACCCGCGCGGTAGGCACCGACAACGATGATGCCCAGCCCTGGGTGCCTGTAGGGCATTCGTGGGGCTTCTACAATTACTTTACGCTGTCCAAGAGCGGTGCCGACTATGCGGTCGTCAACGAGCCTCTGCCCGATGTACGTGTCACCAAAAGCGCTGTCGTGGGCGGCCTGTACTACGGCATGGTCAACAAGTTCAAGATTACCGTTCAGAATAATTCCGATATAGAGATTTCGCGTGGCTTCGCTCCTGCCTTTGCTGTCGACGGACAGCTGAAAATGCTTGGCGAGAGCATCATGCTGACGCTGCCGCCGCATTCGACTGTCGAACGCGAGTGGACGACCCCGCTCTATCTCCTCGACCGCTACTTCGGTGTCGACAAGTCGGTGATCGTCGATATGGCCTATTTCGACGAGACTACTTATACGTTCTTTTCGATTCCGAGAGCGCTTCCGGTAGTGATGCAGCCCAATCCGGGTGTGCCGCGCATTTCAGTCATAGGCTATCCTAAGGTGCTCAACGCGGAGGCCGTTTCGGAGACTGTCGATGGCGTCAATACCGTAATCTATCAGATCGCCGACAAAAACGACATACAGATTCAGGCCGACGTGCGTCTGCTTGGGGGGAAGTTCGCCTATCCGATGTACGCCTGCGTGGCCGCGCCTGCCCAGGATAACCCGAGCCAGATCGCTCTTGCCACCTATGCGGGACATAATGTGATTTTTGACGAAGCAGGCACGACGCAGACTTTCACTACTTCTGTCAGCTTCCCCGAATGCGTGCCCGGACAGCGTTATATCGTCATGATGGGCTACAACTACGGCGGTCAGCTCGTGCAGATCGGGCCGAGTGTCTGCTACTTCCGTCAGGGACCGGCCGGGGTCGGGGATGTAGCTGTCGACGCTGAATCAGTTCCGGTATTTGACGGCGCAGCCGTCATGGCCGACGGCCGTATCGACATATACGATCTCGGCGGTGCTGTCGTGGCGACGGGAGAAGACCGCGTCGACACCGGTGCGCTCGCTCCGGGCGTCTACGTGGCTCGATCGCAGGGCGGCACACTAAAACTGTGCATCAACTAATCTAATCATTTCCAATATCAACTTTATTAACTTACAAGCAATTCTATGAAAAAGCTTTATTCTTTGCTGCTTGTCATCCTGTTCGCCGCCGGCCTCTCGCAGGCACGCGCGGAGGAATTTTCGGTGACATTGAAGTGGGACAAACCGGATGCTGTCGAGTTTAAATACGGCGGTACATCGCTGGGTGCCTCACAGAACGTTGTACTCGAGGTGCCTCAGGGTGCCACCGACTATGTCTTTACTGCTACTACGAAGGCTAAACCACTGTTTGTGGCTGCTAAGGAAGGTTTTAAAATCATCAAAGCGACTTGTGTAAGCGCGCAGGGTGCCTCGTCGAATATCGCGGTAAGTAATCTGAACGGTGTGACGTATCTGCGCCTCAACCTGAGTGCATGGAACAGTCCTCTGATAGGCGGAACCGTCACTATCGAGACCGAGGCCCTGCAGACCGCGTCGTCTTTCACCGTTAAGGTCAACGACTGCCTCGACAAGATCAAGAAGGCATATCTCGAACCCTCGAAGAAGGAAATCACCCTGACCAACGGCTCCAACACGGCCGAATTTACCCCTGGCCAGGATCAGTCGCTGACTATCGAGGTAACCGACCGCCTGCATCCTGAATTTTACACTGTGACGCTCAACGGTACCGCCGTGGCATTCGACACAGAGAGTCAGTGTTTCGTAATCTCTCCGCTGGCTGCAAACGACGTCCTCGAGATCTCATATACCAACACTAATCCTGTAGAAACTGTGACGGTGGAGTTTCCCGAAGGTCTCGAAGGCTGTATCCAGTCGCTTTACGACACGAGCGCCTTCCAGGCAGTGACCCTCACCGACGGCAAGTTCCAGGTCGAGCAGGGCCACCGCGTGCGTGTGATCATCAGCGAGGACTTCCTTGTCAAGACAGTGACTTTCAACGGCGAGACCGTTGCCGAGTGGGACGGTGAGGAAGGCGTCGATATGTTCAGCTTCGTGGTCAGCGCCAGCGGCGTGCTCGCTTTCGAAGGCTCAGCGAAGGTCTACGAAGATATCACTTACACCGCTTACGTCGTATGTCCCGAAGGACTTAAGATCGTGGCCGGCAACCTGCTGACAGGTTATTTCGTAACTCTCGCCGATGGTGAGCCCATCACGGAGGACATCGTTCTTCCGGCTCTCGGCAAGCCCGCACAGCCCGCTTATACCATGAAGCCCGGCGAGGTGCAGAAGTTTACATTCACGGTAATCGAGAAGTACGGCGATCTCAATATCCTGCCCCAGGAGGGCTACTGGATCCGCACTCAGCGTAATTCGGCCAAAACTTTCCTTGATCTGCCTACCACGGCCTCCCCCATCTATATCGTTGCCGAGAAAATCGAGGATGACGCCAAGGCCAATATTTTCGTATCTATGCCCGCTGACCGCAAGATGGCGCTGGATGCCAACACGATGTATGGCTGCATGCAGGGGTGGAAGTATGCCGACGGATGGAGTGAACTGTCGTTCGACAAGGACTATATGTCGCCTTTCTCGGCCCGAGTTCAGGGTGAGCAGATTGATCCTACCTTCTGTTTCTACAACGGCGAGTCTGTATCGGCCGACGAGTACGGCAAGTTCGCTTTGCCTCTGGCCGACGGCGATGTCGTGAAATTCTTTGCTGACGGAAAATCTCACTCCTCCGACGCCCTGACAGTGACCAACCTTCACGGTGCGGTTGAATATGAGAAGACCCCCGATAACTTTGTGACCTATACCGACGGCACCAAGCTCGTCGACGGTACAGAGGTTAAGGTTGCCGTCGCCAATGGCTACACTCTGAAGGTCGACGGTGCAGAAGTCACGCTGACCGATGGCGCATATTCGTTTGCAGCCAGCGGTGCTCCCCAGACCATCGATTTCGTCCCCGGCGACGAGATACTCACGGCCGTGCTGACACCCGAGTCGGGTTCGACCATTCCCGAACTGACCGAGATTCTCGTCTCATTCCCGCTCGCGACGTCCGTTGAGCTCGCAGGCATGGATATTTCGGAAATCACTCTCGTAGGAGCAGGCAATGTATGGGGCAATATTTCCAGCCAGACTGAAATAGAGAAGGTCGAGGGTGCCGATGTTCCGACTTTCGTCGTAAAGTTCCTTGCCGCTCCGACCATCAATACTTCCTATACATTTATCATCACGGAAGGCTTCTTCAAGGTGGATGGCGCCGATTCAAAGCAGATCATGGGCACATACGTTCTTGAGAAGGAAGGCGATGTGAACTATATGTTCAATCCTGACAACGGATTTTTCAACGCTACCGATCAATATCTGACCATCGGCGTCGTGTTCCCGGACGATCAGGTAAGCGAGGGCGAGAACTATGCGGCAATCAAGGTTACCTTTGACGGCGTAGAGCTCACCGATGCCGACTATTTCGGCGGCGCCATGGAGAATTTCTACATGATCATGTTCAACAGTGCTCTCAACAAGGAAGGCGTCCTGACCATCGACATCCCCGCCGGATCCCTGAGCCTGTCGGGCAAGCCCAATCCGGCTATCAAGAACAGCTGGACCGCTGTGATACCGAGTGAATTCACAATGGAGGTCGAGACTAAACCGACCTCCAACCCCAACGACATTCATCAGATCGATGAAATCACCGTCTCGTTCCCAGGCGCCAAGACAGTAACCCGCTTCGAGGATGCCGCCATCAATCTGCGTCTGAAACCCGACTGGAGCAAACCCGGCAGCCAGGCCTGGAGCGCAACCGCTGTGGCTACCGAAGTCGAAGGTGCCGATGTCCCGACCTTCAAGCTCACATGGGATAAGCTTCCGACGGAATTCGGCGACTACATCCTGACTATCCCTGACGGAGCTTTCACTATCGACGGAGTCGCTTCCTCGGAATACTTCACCAAGACCTATTCGCTGACTACCGGTGTCGCAGACATTACGGTCGACGGCGCAGCCGATAACGCAGTCTTCAATCTGCAGGGTATTGCCCTCGACTGCGAATGGGACGAACTCCCGGCCGGATTCTATATCCGCGGCGGTAAAGTCGTGCTCAAGAAGTAAGCGGTTCTTCCCTTTACTGATACAGACAACCCCGCCGGAGCGTTCGCTCCGGCGGGGTTGTGGTGTTTATAGGACAGTTATCAGAGACCTTTGCGCTTGGCAAGCTGGCGGTCGAGGGCTTCGAGCGCCAGATCGATGGCTTCCTCAAACGAATCGGCGGTCTTGTCGGCTACAAGTTCCTCATGCTGAGGTACGGCAACCTTGACTATGGCCTGTTTGTTCATAGCTGTTTCGGGCTTTACGACCTTGAGGCTGACTTCGACGGTGGTAATCGACGGATTATGGCGAGCGAGACGCTCGGCTTTCTTGTTGATGAAGCTGACGAGCTTCTCGCCTGCTTCGAAATGAATGGCTTGGATGCGTACTTCCATAGTTAGCGTTTTTTTTGTGCGCGTGGATGCGCGAGTTGATAATTCTGTTTTAATTCGCTATATGAGAGATGAGTGTAAATCTGGGTCGTCGACAGCGAGGCGTGCCCGAGCAGATCCTTGACCGCATTGAGTCCGGCGCCGTCGTTGAGCATGTCTGTGGCGAATGAGTGGCGCAGCCAGTGAGGAGTGGGCGACGCCCCCGAGCCGGCAAATTCGCGGCGCACGATTCCGCGAAGCATCGCATAGGACATCGGGCGTCCGTCGGAGCGGACAAAGAAAGCCGTCGAGGCTGTGGCGGGGCGGATTTGGCGGTATTGATCTATCATTTGCCGGAGTTCGTTGCCGAAAGGAATTATTCTTTCTTTATTACGCTTTCCGAGGACTTTTAGTTCGCCTTTTCCGCAATTAACGTCGGTGTCGAGCAGCCCGGTCAGTTCGGATGCCCGCATCCCGGTAGAATAGAGCATGTCGATGGCCAGGCGGTCGCGTACGGCAGTGAAGTCGGTCGGGTCGACCGGCAGGTCGATGACGCGGGCTGTGATGTCAGGAGCCACTACTCGGGGCAGCGTCTTGGCCATGCGGCCCGGAATGAGTTCGGCAGCCGGATTGGTCTTGAGTCCGAAGCGCTTCATCATGAAGGTGAAGAAGGCGCGTAGAGTCTGTATCTTGCGCCGGATCGACCGCTGCGTAAGGCCGTCGGAGGCAAGCTGAGCTACCCATCCGCGCAGGTCATTGATGTCGATCGTGGCCGGATCGGCGTCGTCCGTGCCCAGATAGCCGAGCCATTGGTTCAGATCTCCTTTATAAGACAGAACGGTGTGGGCCGAAAGATTCAGCTCACACCGTATGTAGGTTAAAAAGGCTTCAGTCTGCTGCTTCATTTCCGGCCTCGGCGCTGCGGCTATGATAGTCCGCAGTGACTTATGCCACGAAATTAAGCATTCCTTTTTATATTGGCAAATAAATCGGCGAGAAAACTCGCTTCAGGCAGCGAAAATTTTTATTCTTCGACTGCACGCAGCTTCTGCACGTAGACCGCCTTCATCATTTTCTTGCGGTTGGTGACTGACGGCTTCTGGAAAGCCTGACGGCTGCGGAGTTCTTTAACTATGCCTGTGCGTTCAAATTTACGCTTGAATTTCTTGAGAGCGCGTTCGATGTTTTCGCCTTCTTTTACTTGTACGATGATCATATTTTTAGTTTGTTGTTAATTGTCAGATTGAGGTGCTTATAATTTAGCGGGGCAAAATTACGCATAATTTTTTGAATGGCAAATTTTTTATGTCAAAATCGCGCAATTTTTGCATCGCTGCGGGTCAAAAATACTATAGTTGCTTTTTGATCAGTGCCGACACCTCCTTTTCGCTGATAATTCTGGGTTACAAACTGTTTGTTACTGATCCATTGTGCGCAGGAGCTCGTCGTTGTCGCGGGTGCGTTCCATGCGGTCCTTGATGAATTCCATGGCTTCGATGGAATTGCGGTCCGACAGGAATCGGCGCAGGATCCACATGCGGTTGAGGGTCTCGGAGCGAAGCAGCAGGTCGTCGCGGCGGGGACTCGATGCCATGATGTCGACTGCGGGGAATATGCGCTTGTTCGAGAGCTTGCGGTCGAGCTGAAGTTCCATGTTGCCGGTGCCTTTGAATTCCTCGAAGATCACTTCATCCATCTTTGAGGAAGTCTCGGTCAGCGCGGTGGCGATGATGGTGAGTGATCCGCCGCCTTCGATATTGCGGGCCGCACCGAAAAAGCGCTTGGGCTTCTGCAGGGCGTTGGCGTCGACGCCGCCCGAGAGGATCTTGCCCGAAGCCGGAGACACGGTGTTGTATGCGCGTGCCAGACGCGTGATGGAGTCGAGCAGTATGACCACGTCGTGGCCGCACTCGACCATGCGCTTTGCCTTTTCGAGCACGATGCCTGCGATCTTGACATGGCGGTCGGCCGGTTCGTCGAAGGTCGATGCGATCACCTCGGCGTTGACGCTGCGGCTCATGTCGGTCACTTCCTCGGGGCGCTCGTCGATGAGCAGGATCATGATGTACGTTTCGGGATGGTTTTCTGCGATGGCATTCGCGATGTCTTTAAGCAGAAGTGTCTTACCGGTCTTGGGGGGCGCGACGATCAGGGCGCGCTGACCCTTGCCGATCGGTGCGAACATGTCGACGACGCGGGTCGAGATGTTACAGGTCTCGCCGCCGCAGAGATCGAATTTCTCGTCCGGGAACAGAGGTGTGAGATGCTCGAACGGCACGCGGTCGCGGATGAATTCGGGCGAGCGGCCGTTGACGCGAAGCACCCGCGACAGCGGAAAATACTTTTCGCCTTCGCGCGGAGCGCGGACCATAGCTTCTACTACATCGCCCGTCTTGAGACCGTAGGTCTTGATCTGCTGCTGGCTTACGAGTACGTCGTCGGGCGATGCGAGATAATTGAAATCTGACGAACGCAGGAAGCCGTGACCCTGAGGCTCGACCTCAAGCACGCCCTGCACTTCGAGTATATCCTCGAAATCGTAGCGTTGGTTTGGGTTCAGGCGCTGATCGGCGACAGTTTGCTGCTGATTGCCGCTGTTGTTGTTTTTGTTTTTCTTTTTCTTGCCCTGGTTTTGGTTCTGGCCCTGAGGCATGGGCTGGCCGGGTTCCGCAAGTGTAATCTGCTGGGGCTGCATGGGCATCGGCTGCTGGCGTTGCTGCGCGCGGTCCTGCTGCTGTTCCTGCTGCGAGCGCGGCACAAATTTACGTCCCTCGCCTCGTGGAAAGAATGAGCTGAAGTCGCCCTTGGGGTGTATTTCAGGCCGCTGCTGGGGCTGCAGGTCGGCTTCGGGAGTCTCGGCCTGTGTTTCAGGCTCTGCGGCAGACTGCGCGGGCTCTGCGGCTGCTTCGGGTTGCTTGGCTTCGGCCGGTTCAGCTGCTTCTGCTGCCGGAGCGGC
>CAJJQT010000023.1 GCA_905193995.1 uncultured Porphyromonadaceae bacterium
CGTTACCATCCTTTACGTATTGCCGTACACACAGCAGACTTTGCATAAGGAAGCTACTTTCTACCAGGTCGCCACCGTCATGGGCACGACCACCTTTGGCAAGGCCATCGGCCAGAGCACCTATACCGTCTCCTCGGACGGCTCCGGCATGCACCTGACGACCGTGCGCGCCTACTCGCCGCTCGGCCGCAACTGGAACGGCGAGGGCCTCACGCCCGACATCGTCGTCGCCACACCGGGCCGCCTGCTCGACCACCTGGGCCGCGGCACCGTCGACCCGTCGTCGGTCTCCATCCTCGCCATCGACGAGTACGACAAATGTCTCGAACTCGGCTTTCAGGGCGAGATGAGCCGCATCGTGCGCCGCCTGCCCCGCCCGGCATTTGCCGTGCTCACTTCAGCCACCCGCGCCGACGAGCTGCCCGACTTCATCGATATGACCGGCGCCACAGTCATCGACCGGCTCGGCTCCCCCGCCCGTCCGCGCCTCCACATCGCCCGCGTCGAGTCGGACTCGCGCGACAAACTCGACACACTCACCGACCTCCTCCGATACATCGGCCCCGATCGGCGCACCATCGTCTTCGTCAACCACCGCGAGAGCGCCGAGCGCGTCGTCGACCGCCTGCGACGCGACGGCTTCCCCGCCGCCATCTACCACGGCGGCCTTGAGCAGCTCGACCGCGAGCGCGCCGTAATCACCCTGGCCAACGGCACGACACCCATCCTCGTGGCCACAGACCTTGCCGGACGCGGTCTCGACATCGAGGCTGTCGAAGCCGTCGTTCACTACCACGTGCCACCCACGGCCCAGACCTGGACTCACCGCAACGGCCGCACAGCCCGTGTCGACGCCCGCGGCGACGTCTACATCATCACCGCCCCGGGCGAATCGCTGCCCGACTACGTTGTCTGGGACAATGACCTGACACTGAATCATTCCGACGAGCGGCCCGCACGTCCCTCATCCGTCACCTACTACATCAACGCCGGCCGTAAGGAGAAAATTTCGCGTGCCGACATCGCCGGATTCATGATGAAGACCCTCGGCATCCAGGCCGCCGACGTCGGCAAGATCGACCTGCGCGACCACGGCTCATACGTGGCAGTCAGCCGCCGTGCCATCCCCGCTGTCGAAGCCGCCGACGCTCCCAAAATCAAAGGCAAGCGCGTCCGCATCTCCCGTCTCCGCTAATTCAGGCGCCTATAGGTGGCCGTGCGGCCGTCGGACGACGTGACCGTGTGGCTTTCGTCGGTAAGGTCGCTGATTTTCATCGCCGGAGAATTTTTCAGGCTTTCAATAAGATCCTTACTGTAAGCTTCTTTCGACGGCTCGTCCCAAAGCCCGTCCGCATATGTGATCACCAGGCTGTCAAGGTCGTATTCCTGCTTGAGTTCGTCATCCGAAAGGGCCCATTGGCCGCAATACCGCACCGACACCGTCTCCACTCCGTCCGTATAATAGATCAGGCGCCCGCGAAATCTATAGCTGTCAGCATCGTAGCTCGTCGAATCGCACATCGACGTCTGATACTGCACCCCGTCCGACTCGACCGTTTCCGTCACACTGCCCACCCAATCGCCGTCAAGCTGCTTCTCCATATCGGAATCGTAGCTTGAATATCCGTAAAAGGCCACCACGAAAATGACCGCATAAACTACTATCTCTAATTTAGAAAACTTCGGTTTCATACTGATAATGGAACTTTTCCGCAAATATCGCGATTTTTGTGGATTTTCATTCCACAAAAATCAAATTTTGCACTATTCTGCTTAAAAATCGGGGAAAAGAGAGCGGGTATTTTGCGCGGTGGAATTTATTGCCTACCTTTGTCACTTAAACCAATACTACATAATGATGAAAAAATTAATGATGCTAATATGCGCGGCGATCATCGGCATCACCGCCGCCAGCGCCCAGAATGAATGGATGGAAGGCCCGGGTAAATATGTAGCGGCCAACACCCGGACAGTCGACAACCGCACATCGGCCTGCAACCAGGGCGGCGAAGCTTTTGTAGACTTTATCGCCAAATTCCGCACCAGCGCCCAGTTCCGCAAAAGCCGTGTCAGATTCGCATCCTCCGATGAATATGCCAAGCAGTGTTTCCAGTACTTCGACAACTGGCAGATTCTGAAAGCCCAGCAGAAAAAGGAGACCGACGAGGAATGGTACAGCACCTGGTACGGCATAACGGCCAGTCAGGTCTGCCTTGAATTCACGGAATGGCCCACAGACCCCGAAAGCGAATGGGGAGGCAGCAGTCTGTACGCCCGCTTCCAGCGCATCGCCGGCAAATGGTATATGACCGGCTTCATGGTGGCCGGATAAACGGCATAAAAATTAAAAAAGGGCGGAAAATTTTGCCGGACGGAATAAAAGTCGTAAATTTGCACGCCATTACGATATGCGGGCCTTACCAGCCCGGCGAATCAATGAACTATAAGCTTATAACGTTATAACAATGAAAAAAGACATCCATCCCGCCAACTATCGCGAAGTTGTGTTCAAAGATATGTCGAACGATCAGATCTTCATCACCCGCTCGACCGTAGCAACCCGCGAGACCATCGAAGTCGACGGCAAAGAGTACCCCCTGATGAAGCTTGAAATCACCAGCGCTTCGCACCCCTTCTTCACCGGCAAGCAGAAGCTTGTCGACACCGCAGGCCGCGTCGACAAGTTCATGAGCCGCTACGGCAACCGTGGCAAGAAGTAATCAGCCGCACACCTTATAAAGACGAGGCCGACAGCTATCCGGAAAGCTGTCGGCCTCGCTTTTTTTTTGCAAAAACGCCTCAGAGCATACTGATCGCAGCGGCGTAGTCGGGCTCGTTAGTGATCTCGTCGACGAGCTGCCGGTAGATCACCTTCCCCTTTTCGTCGATGATGATCACCGCGCGGGCCAGCAGCCCCTTGAGCGGGCCGTCGACCATCAGCAGCCCGTATTCCTTCGAGAATTCGGGCGAGCGGAATGCCGAGGCGCCGATGACATCCTCAAGACCCTCGAGCGTGCAGAATCGCCCGATGGCGAAGGGCAGATCCTCTGACACGCACACCACTGCAACGTCCTTGCGCGACGAGGCTTCCTTGTTGAACCGACGCACCGACATGGCGCACACAGGCGTATCGAGGCTCGGGAATACGTTCAGCACCACTTTCTTGCCCCGCAGGTCCGACAGACGCAGGTCTGAAAGGTCTGCCTTCGTAAGGTCGAAGTCCGGGGCCTGTGTGCCGACTGCGGGCACGTCGCCGTAGGTATGTACTTCAGTACCTTTGAAATATACAGTTTCCATAGTTAATCAAAAAGCGATTGTTTTTACGTTAATAACTCATTTCAATGCTATTGCTTTTTGAATAACAACCGAACGCGGATCATTGTTGCGTCCTATGATGAAGTCGGCCACCGTGCCGTCGGCGTTACAGAATATCACCGACGGGAACACTGCCACGCCGCAGTCGCGGGCCAGCGACCGCGCGCTGGTGAGGATGATCTCGCCCGGGACTGCCTGCCCGACAGCCTCGGCGATCCGGTCGGCGTCGTTGTCCACAAATGCCAGAATCAGGTCTGTCGACCGCGGCAGCAGCGCCACCGCCGTGCGCAGGTCTCTGACGAACGAGTCGGTCGCATCCACCGTCGCGTCAAGCACGGCTATGACAGTCGGACGGTCGAACGGCTCCCCTGCCTGGTGAGTCCAGCGCTCGTGGCCGAGGGTCGGAGCGGTGCCCGTCGGCAGCGGCGACCCCGGAAGGCTCTGCAACGAATAGCTGTCGCGGCGGAAGCGTTCGAATTCCTGAGGATAGGCCGCTATCAGCGCCTCCTCGCTCAGCTGCGGGCAGTCGGAGCCCGTGTCGGCGTAGCGGGCGCTGACGGTCTGCTCCGATGCCTGCCCCGGATTGTACGTGACCTCGCTTTCGAGCGGCAGCATGGCGCTGTCGAAGACATAGCGGGCCGTAAGGATGTCGTACCCGCCGCTTGACTGCCGCACCCTGACCGACGTCGAGCCGTCGCGTCCGGGTTCTACGGCTATCTCGGCTGTCGGGTCCGAAGACATCTCGCGCAGCTCGGCAGCCATGAACCCGGGCAGCAGCTGCACGAACTGCGCCTGCCGCTGTATGCCCCGCGAGGCGTCGCCGCCGGGTGCGAAAGGCGCCGCCTCGTCGTCGAAGTGATACTCCTGCATCTTGCCGGGTCGGTAGCGGAAGTGATGGCCCTGCCAGTAGGCCGAGAAGCCGCGGCCGGCCATCTGTTCGGGCGATGTCAGCGTCCAGTCGATCAGATACTGCTCGCGCGAGAGCGTGTCGGACGCATCCGTGGCCTGCGCCACTCTGACGGTGTACGTGACGTCGTCCGTGGCGTTGGGCGGCACGATTGTGTAGCTGACCGTGGCTGAATAGCAGCCGGCCGATTCGAGCGCGGCGGCTATGTCGCCGACCGTGACTGCGGCCGCCCCGGCTATGCCGGCGGCGAGGGCCGCGATGACTGGGAGAATGCGGTTCATGATATTGTTTTCAGGTCGGCGAAGGTGCGCCGCCCGTGCAGATAGAAGTTCGACAGTATGTTGACGCGGGCGTCGGGCCGCGTCTTGAGCAGATTTACCTCCGGATGCGAGGTGTACGATGCGCGCATCCGGGCGAAGTCGCGGTGGGCGCGGACTATCGCCGCCGCGTTCTTCCACTTCAGCGTCGCCACAAATTTCGCCCAGGCCAGCGTGTCGAGCAGCCGCCGGCGCAGCAGCGTCGGCCGCAGGTCCCTGGCCGGCAGATTCTTGTGCAGCATCAGCAGGTTGTTGCGGAAGTTCAGGTACACCTTCCGCGGGCTGTCGGGCGGCAGCGAGCCGCCACCCAGGTGGTAGACTGTGGCCGCCGGCACGGCGTACACCGACCGTCCCGCCAGATGTATGCGCCAGCACAGATCTATTTCCTCCATATGCGCGAAAAACTCGCCGTCGAGGCCTCCCGCGTCGAGGTAGACCTGCGTGCGCACCATCAGCGCCGCGCCCGTGGCCCAGAACACCTCGGCCGGCGTGTCGTACTGGCCGTAGTCGTTCTCGCACACGTCGAAGATGCGCCCGCGGCAGTAGGGGTAGCCGTTGCGGTCGATGAAGCCGCCGCTCGCGCCGGCGTATTCGAACTGGCCCCGCTCGCGGTAGCTGATGATCTTGGGCTGGCAGGCTCCGGCCTCCGGATGCGACTCCATGAAGTCGTAGAGCGTATCCACCCATCCGTCAGCCGTAGCCACGTCGCTGTTGAGCAGCACAGTGTACGGGTAGCCGGTTTCGGCCAGGGCGCGGTTGTAGCCCCCGGCGAAGCCCAGATTGCGCTCGAAGCGCATGACCTCCACTCCGGCGAACTCTGACTCCAGCACCTGCAGCGAGTCGTCGTCGGAGCCGTTGTCGGCCACTATGATTCGCGCTGTGGCCGCGTTGGTCGTGGCGATGACCTGCGGCAGGAACTCGCGCAGCAGCACCGAGCCGTTCCAGTTCAGGATGATCACCGCCACCGGAGGCATGCCTTCGCCGTATTTATGTGTCTGTTCGGGATTCATTGTCGGTTAGTGTTACTTTATGTTTCCATCGCTTGTGGCTCCAGAGCCAGATCGTCGGATCGCGGCGGATGCTGGTCTCCAGCATGCGGGCATAGCGCCGCGTGATCTCGCCTTCGGGCAGCGCCGAGGCGTCCTCGGCTATCAGGCGAGTGGTGATGCGGTAGTGTCCACGCCCCAGGCGCTCCATGTCCCAGTAGATCACGGCCATACCCAGGCGCCGGGCCAGGGTCTCCGTCCCGGTGATTATGGCCGTCGGCTGCTCCATCAGCGTCGTGACCAGCCCCGGGTCGCCGTGGCTCGGATGCTGGTCGCTCATGAAGCCCGTGATCGACAGGCGCCCGTCGCGGCGGTACTCCAACAGCCGGCGCAGCGCCAGCTTCTTGTCGATGCTCTCCGACCCGAAGCGCGAGCGGATGCCGAGCATCAGCCCGTCGAAGGCCTCCGACCGCAGCGGTCGGTAGATCTGGGCGAAGACCACCTTGTCCGACGGCTTGTGGCGTGTGTGAAGCGATATCGACGGAGCCCACTCCCAGTTGAAGAAGTGGCCGAAGTACACCACGATGCTGCGTCCTTGGTCCATCAGCGAGTCGATGATTTCGGTACCCTCGAATTCCATGCGGCCGGCCATTTCGGTGTCGGAGATGTGGAGCAGCTTCAGCGTCTCGACGAAGTTGTCGGTGAAGTTGCGGTAGAACCGGCGCTCGATCGTGCGGCGTTCTTTCTCAGTCATATCCGGGAAGGCGGCGGCGAGGTTGGCGCGCACCGTCCGCCGGCGGTAGCGCACCACGCGGTGCAGCACTGCGGCCGCAGCCGTCGACAGCCCGTACAGCGCGCCCAGCGGCAGCCGGGCCACCGGCGAGAGCATTCGGCGTAGGGTCGTGGCTTTCATGGCTCTGTCTGTTGGGCGAGCGTGCCGTTCAGCTTCTCCTCCGCGGCGTTGACCGCGCCGAGCTCCACGCCCACGATCGTATTGTCGAGCTCGGGGCCGGCGCCGGCCACCTCAACCCGCAGGTAGTTGTCCGTGAATCCGGCCATAGGCGCCTCGGGCCATCCCTTGGGATGCTCCAGGAGCACAGGCCGGCGCGTGCCCGCGAACCGTCCGGCGAAGTCGGCCCACTTGGCCTCGCTCAGCCGCAGCATGATGCCCGTGCGGCGGTGCTTCTCGGCCGGGTCGACAGCCCCCGCGAGCTCCAGGGCGCGCGTGCCGGGCCGTTCGGAATAGGGGAAGACGTGCAGGCGCGATATGTCGAGCGAGTCGACGAACGCGCGCGACTGCTCGAAGAGCTCCGGCGTCTCGCCGCGGGCGCCCACGATCAGGTCCACGCCGATGAAGGCGTCGGGAATGCGCCGGCGTATGTATTCGATCCGCGAGCGGAACAGAGCCGTGTCGTAGTGGCGCCGCATCAGCCGCAGCACTTCGTCGCTCCCCGCCTGCAGCGGTATGTGGAAGTGGGGCATGAACGCGCGCGATTCGGCTACCCGGTCGATGATCTCCTCCGTTAGCAGGTTGGGTTCGATCGACGAGATGCGGTAGCGCAGGATGCCCTCGACCTTGTCGAGTTCGCGGATGAGGTCGAGGAAGGTGTCGTCGCGCCCCTTGCCGAAGTCACCGATGTTGACGCCGGTGATGACAATCTCGCGCCCGCCCTCGTCGGCGGCGCGGCGGGCCTGGTCGACCAGCTCGGGTATGGTCCCGGAGCGCGAGCGGCCGCGGGCCCGCGGTATCGTGCAGTATGTGCACCAGTAGTCGCAGCCGTCCTGCACCTTGAGGAAGAAGCGCGTCCGGTCGCCCCGCGAACACGAGGGCCGGAACGTGACGATGTCGGCCCACTCGCTCACCTCCCGCACCGGTTGCCGCTCGCTCAGGAATCGGTCTATGAACTGGTCGAGGTCCATCTTGCGTTCGGCGCCCGCCACCACGGCCACGCCGGGCATCGCGGCTATGTCGTCGGCCTTGAGCTGCGCGTAGCACCCCGTGACGATGATGGCCGCGGCCGGATAGCGGCGGTGAAACGAATGTATCGCCTGCCGGCACTTCTTGTCGGCAAGCTCCGTCACGCTGCACGTGTTCACGATGATGAGGTCGGGCGTTTCCGACCCGCTCACGCGCCTGACGCCCCGCTCGCCCAGGCGCCGCGCTATGGTCGACGTCTCGGCGAAGTTGAGCTTGCACCCGAAGGTATGGTAGAGGGCCTTGAGATTGCTGAATGTGGTGTTGTCGGTCATTTTCCGAACTGATTAATGATTGAGGCCACGCGGCGCGCATCGTCCTCCGATGTGCCGCGGGCTATGGGCAGCGAGAGCACCCGCCCGGCCAGATTTTCCGTGACCGGAAAGCTCGCCTCCCCGAATGCTGCGGCGTAGCACGGCTGCCGGTGGGGCGGCACGGCATAGTGGATGTCGGTGCCGACGCCGCGGTCGGCCAGATACCGGCGGAGCCCGTCGCGGTCGTCGGCAAGTATCACATACTGGTGCCACACCATGTCGTCTCCCGTGAAAAGAGGCTTCACGACGGCCTGACTGTCGATCTCGGCGTCATACAGGGCCGCCAGCGAGCGGCGCCGGGCGTTTTCGGCGTCGGTGTGCGGCAGTTTCACGCGCATGAATGCCGCCTGCAGCGGGTCCAGCCGGCTGTTGAGGCCCCGGTATATGTTGTGGTAGCGGCGGTCGCTGCCGTAGTTGGCCAGGGCTCGCACGGCCCGAGCCAGGTCGGCGTCGTCGGTCGTGACGGCTCCCGCGTCGCCCAGCGCGCCGACATTTTTGGTCGGATAGAAGCTGAAGGCGCCCGCGTGGCCCAGCGACCCAGTTCGGCGTCCGTCGAGGGCCGAACGGGCCCCGATAGCCTGCGCGTTATCCTCGATTACGGTCAGTCCGTAGCGCGCGGCGACTGCCTCCAGCGCGGCGTCGTGGCAGGCGCGGCCGTAGAGGTGCACGGGCATCACGGCGCGGGTGCGCGGCGTCAGCGACGCCTCGATCCGCGACGTGTCGAGATTGAGCGTCCGCGCATCAGGCTCCACGAGCACGGGGCGCAGCCCGCAGTCCGTGATGGCCAGCACGGAGGCTATGTACGTATTGGCCGCCACGATAACTTCGTCGCCGGGCGACAGACGCCCTAATTCGATGTAGCCGCGCAGTATCAGCCGCAGCGCGTCCAGGCCGTTGGCCGTTCCTACGGCGTATTTCGTGCCGGTGAATGCGGCCAGCTCGGCCTCGAAGGCCTCCACTTCTGCCCCTCCTACGTAGCGGCCCGAGTCTATGACTCGTGCCGCCGCGCTGTGTAGCTCTCCGGCGTACGGCGCGTTGACCTCGCCAAGGTCAAGGAAGGGTATCTCTCTGGCGTCCGTCATTTCCTGCGGGTAAGTTGGGTGAACCGCTCGTACGAGCGAACATAGTCGGCTTCGGAGAAGCGCTCCGACGTGAGCACCAGCGCCACGGCGCCTCCCGAGAAGTTGTCGAGCGTGCGCCACAGCCCCCGCGGGATGTAGAGGCCGCGGAACGGACGGTTGAGCGTGAACCGCCTTACGTCCCTGCCGTCGTCGACGACCACATCGAAGCTCCCCGTCAGCGCTACGATCACCTCGCGGGCTTCGTAGTGCGAGTGGCCGCCGCGGTCGGCGCCGGCCGGCACGTCGTAGAGATAGAACACGCGCCGCACGTCGAACGGTATCGTACCCGATCCGTTGCCCACAGCCGTGAGCGACCCGTTGGCGTGCAGCTCGCGCGGCAGATCTATGAAGCGGCAGTCACCGGCTGCCGCGACTCCGTGGCCCTCCGCTGCGGCGCCCGTGGCCGCGATATGTGCCGCGCCCGCATCCGGGGCGGCATTCGGCGCGTCGGCGCGTTGCGGCAGCTCCGCGCGGTCGTAGATGTATTCGTCGGGGTCATAGGGTCCGGAGGCCAACACCATGGCCACGGCGTTTGTCGAAAAGCCCGTGATCTCGCGCCACGTTCCCGCCGCTACGAGCACCCCCCGGTCGCTGCGGTCGAGGAAGATGTCTTCCGTCCTTCCGTCAGCGTACCCGAGCCGCACCGTCATCGACCCGCTCATCGCCACGATCAGTTCATGCGTGCGGCGAAGCGCCCGGCCGTGACGCACACGCCCTGCCGGGACGTCGTAGATCCAGTACACGCGCTCTATCTCGAACGGGCACATGCCCCCCGGTCCGTGCTCCACGAACGACAGATTGCCCCGCGAGTCCTCGTGCTTCGGTATTTTCAGTTCTTGCTCCATTTCACCGCGAAGTTACGAAAAAAACACCACACATTATATAAATAGATACAATTTCACGCAAAAAAACATCTGACACATCCGCCCTCTGCCGATGTTCACGGCCCGTCCGCACTCTATCTCCTTTGCCCGTATTTCTGCTAATTGTGTTAAAAACGCGGATTAACACTATTTTTTGATTAAAAGAGTTTACAATTAAAAAAAAACTTGTAAATTTGCATCGGCCAAGCACTGCGCCGCAGTGCCGCTGCACTGAAACAACTGTTTTTACAAACCATCGGAAACAACGAATACAATCCTATAAATTAACCAATTACTAAACCATGAGAATTTCTACTCTGCTAAATTCTGGAGCTAAGAGAAGCGTGGCCCTGGCTACTGTCCTGTCGCTGTGCTTTGCTGCTTCCGCCCAGACTTTTCTCGACAATGGTATCATCTACAAGGTCAACAAAGGCAAGGTAGAGGTACAGCCCACCAAGTACACCTCTGGCAAGAACAAGGGCAAGCCTACCGAATGTGAGAACGGTACAGCTCCCGACGACTACACCGGCGACATTGTCGTGCCCGCTCAGGTCACCTACAACGGCAACACCTATCCCGTCTCCGACATCAAGAGCGGCTTCAAGGCATCCCTAATCACATCGATCGTGATTCCCGACGGCGTGAAGGTCGGCCGTGGCGCCCTCCAGGACTGCGCTAACCTCACCTCCGCTACCCTTCCCTCAGATCTCGCTCTGATCGACGGTAACACTTTCCAGAACTGTACCGCTCTGACATCAATCACGATCCCCGGCAGCGCAAAGAGTGTCGGCGGTGCCGCTTTCCAGGGATGTACCGCCCTTGAGACCATCATCGTCGAGGACGGCGCCGAGCCCATCAGCTTCGCCCGCGACGCTTTCAACGCCGCTCCCGTCGTAAAGACCGTCAAGCTCAACCGCCAGTTCGACAACACCACCAAGAATACGCAGGACGACCGCGTCTTCCGTGGCTGCAAGGAACTCGTCTCCGTTGAGATCGGCGGCTCTTTCCTCGACATCCCCGCCAACTTCTTCGAAAACACCACCGCCCTCAAGTCGGTAGTTTTCAACAGCCAGGTCGCAAGCATCGACTACCGCGCCTTCGCCAACTCGGGCCTCGAGGAGATCACCCTCCCCGAAAGCCTCACATCCGTATCCTCGTCGCTGTTCGAAAACTGCAAGAGCCTCCGCAAGGTCACTCTCGGTGCCGCCACCAAGACCATCAGCGACATGGCTTTCTACAACTCCACACTCCAGGAAATCAACTTCCCCGCTACTCTGACATCCATCGGCAACCTCGCCTTCTCCGGTACGCAGCTCAGCGGCAAGCTTGAACTTCCCGAAGCCGTCAAGAGCGTCGGCAACCAGGCTTTCGCCATGAACGCCGCTGTCACCGAAGTCGTTATCCCCGCCACCGTCACCAATATCGGCACCGGCGCTTTCATGGGATGCACTTCTGTCGCCAAGTTCACCGTCGCCGCCGACAATGAAGCTTACGCTGCTTCGGAGGACGGTACATACATCACTTCCAAGGACGGCAAGACTCTCGTAGCATACGCTCCCGCAGCTGCCGCCACCGAGTTCAAGGGCGACTTCACCGCTGTCGAGGCTTATGCCTTCTACGGCGCCAAGAACCTCACCGCGATCGAACTCCCCGCCTGCACCTCATGGGGCGACTACGCCCTCTACGGCTCGGGCATCACTAAGCTCACCATCGGTGGTACCGTCGGCCGCTACGTCGCTGCTTCGTGCCCCGCTCTGGCTGAACTCACCGTCACCTGCCAGGAAGTTCCCACCGGCATCGCCGCCGACTGCCCCGAACTCTCGAAGGTCACCCTCGCCGACAACGTCACCATCGTTCGTCAGGACGCTTTCAAGAACTGCGCCAAGGTTGAGTCGCTCGACCTCGGCAAGATTCTCGTCATCCTCGAGACCGACTGCTTCGCCGGCTCAGGCATCAAGAACCTCACCGTCCGCGCTTTCTATCCCGCTTCCATGGCCGAAGGCGTATTCAAGGAAGGCAACGACATCACCGTAACCGTTCCCGCTGACCTTGTCGACGCTTACAAGAAGGCTACCGGATGGAGCTTCCTCAACATCGTCGGCGACGCAAACCTCGCTGTCGAAGGCAAGCAGATGGGCATGCCCGCCGGTCTCTACTACGCTGGCGACGACAACAACCTCCACTGCGCTTACGCCGACGGCCAGTTCGACGACTACGAGATCAACATGCAGCACACATCCCAGCTCGCCGAGTTCGGCAACCGCATCTACGGTGCCAGCGCCGGCCGCAAGTTCTGGTACTCCGCTTCGTCGGCTGTTGAAGGCGACGGCAAGCTCTTCTACATCTCCAAGGTCGACGGCAACCTCTTCCAGGCTGTCGTGCTCGACAATGCCGGCAACAACGCCTACAAGGATCCCACCGGCCTCTACATCTACGGCTCGACCCTCTACGTCAACGACCGCAACGTCTGCATCCGCCAGATCTCGGCCGACGCTCTCGCTCTCCCGCAGGACTATCCCTCGTGGATGGAAAACAACTGGATGTCGTTCTACGGCGGCACCTGGAGCTACGGCTGTATCAAGAACGGCTTCGCCATCACTCAGGATGCTGACGCCGCCGGCAACCCCGAACCCCGCTACTGGGTCGGCATGAAGTACAACGGATGCGGCCTCTTCTCGTTCAAGGAAGGCAACATCGGCACCGGATCGGGCGACCAGGCCGGTTCCCCCGCAGGCGCTTACGAATACATGACCAACATCAACCTCATCGCCACCGCTTTCAACATCGACACCAAGAACGGTCACCTCTACATGTACATTGAGACTGCCGGTGCTCAGAACCAGATCAAGGGCGGTCTCTACCGCATCTCGCTCGACGCTCTCGACGCCAACAAGACCCCCAACGCCAATGACTTCATGACCGTTCTCGAAGCCAAGCTCATCGACGGCGCTCCCGTCAAGTACGAAGGCAACGCCACCAACGAGCACGTCTGCGTTTCGCAGCTCGCTTTCGACGCCGACGGCGAATACATGTACTGGTGCTACCGCGCCCCCACTCCCGAGGAAGCCGCCGACATCGAAGGCAAGGAATTCAAGGGCAACGGCGGTACCGTTGGCAGCGGTTGCGCTTATCCCTGGGCTGAGGCATACGACGAGACCAATCCTCTCCACCACAGCGGCATCAAGCGCATCAAGCTTGGCGTAGAAGATCCCGTTGTCGAGATGGTGGTTCCCGGTGTCACCGGCTACGGCGTAGTTCCCGTCAACTACGAAGGCTCGACCAAGCCCCTGGGCGTTCAGTCGCCCGTCGTTGACAGCGCTGTCAAGGCCGTGGCTGTAGCCGACGGCTTCATCACCGCTCTCGAGGACGCCACCGTCACCGTTTACGCCGCCAACGGCACCATCGTTGCAATCAGCAACCTCGCCGCCGGCCAGACCCTCTCGACCGCCGACCTCGCTGCAGGCCTCTAC
>CAJJQT010000024.1 GCA_905193995.1 uncultured Porphyromonadaceae bacterium
GTTGAATGCAATAATCGAGTCAGATCGCCGTTATAATTAGGCAATAATATATCCGATGAGAAGGAAAATAGTCTTTGCGACCAACAACGCCCACAAGCTCGAAGAGTTGCGCAGCATAGCCAGCGACAGTTTCGAGATACTGTCGCTGGCCGATATAGGGTGTCACGACGATATCCCCGAAACATCCGACACTATCGAAGGCAATGCGCGCCAAAAAGCCTGCTGGGTGCGCGACCGCTACGGCTACGACTGCTTCGCCGACGACACAGGTCTGTTTGTCGACAGCCTTGGCGGAGCTCCGGGAGTCTTTAGCGCGCGCTACGCCGGCGGTGAAGGCCACGACAGCGCGGCCAATACGGCTCTGCTGCTGAGAAATCTCGCCGGAAAGGCCGACCGCCGTGCACGCTTCCGCACCGTCATAGCCCTGACTGAGGGCAGCGGCACGGTACGGCTCTTCGAAGGCGCGGTCGAGGGCGAGATCACCTGCGAACCGGCCGGATGTGGCGGATTCGGATACGATCCGGTGTTCAGGCCCCTTGGCTGGGACAAGACCTTTGCCGAAGCATCGGCCGACGAGAAAAACGCTGTCAGCCACCGCGGCCGGGCAACACGCCTGCTCATCGAATATCTTAACGGCAAAAACTGACAGACCATACATTATATATAAGAATACATTGTCATATATAAGAATACATTGTCAATATGATAAAAAAACTCTTTCTTCTGCTCGCTCTGTCGATAGGCTGGTTAGGTGCTTCGGCCCAGCATGCGCCGGGATCATGGAAGATATTTCCGATGGCCGGCGAATTCTTCACTTCGGTGATCGATACACCGGCGAAAGTCTATTATCTGACTGGAGGCTCGCTCTACAGCTATGACAAGGAGTACAACGAGACCGTCTACTACACGCCCGGCACGCGAATTTCCGACAGCGGTATAGCCTCGCTGCACTACAACACGGACAATCATTATCTGATGGTGGTGTACACCAACGGCAATATCGACCTTATCTACGACGACGGCAACGTGGTTAACATGCCTGAGATAAAGACAGCCAATCTCACGACGAAAAAGTCTGTCAACAGTGTGTTCTTCGCCAACAACCGTATCTACATAGCCACGGAATTCGGCCTGGTCATCTACGACGATCAGAACCATTGCGTCACCGAATCGGCCATCTACGACAAAGGTCTGTCGATAATCATGGCCAACAAGGAATTTCTCTTCACCGTGCTCGACTATAAGCTATGCTACTCGCCGCTGAACGAGCGCCACAATTCGCTTGACAAATTCAAACCACTCGGCAGCGCCGCGATAGATCAGATTCTGCCGCTTGACGACAACCGGTTCCTATATATTGTCAATAAGGCTATATATAAGCTGAAAATTGATGTTGCCGCCGGTACATCCGGCTTCGAAAAGGTGACTGACGTGTCTGATCTGAAATCATTCTTCCGCACCCAGGACGGCTATATGGCTCTGAGCGGCAACGGTCTGACTGTATTGGACAGCAACGGCGACGTGGTGGAGACCAAGGCTGTCGGCGAAGAACTGTCTGACAACGTGATGGGCAGCTACAACGGTCTGAAAGAGGTATGGGCAGCCAATAACGATGGCATAGGCTGTTTTGACTTCAGCGGCGCCGCGCCTGCCGTCATCTCCGAGCGCTACCGTCCGGAAGCGTTCATCGACTTCAATGCCGGCTTCTGCACCCAGTCGGCAGATGGTGCTTCCGTCTATATTACCCGGATGGGTATGAGTGAGGCTCATCCTGCGGGTGAATCCGCATGGTCGCAGCACTTACCTTTCATATGTGAACGTTATGACTGGAATACAGGTAAGATTTTTCCGGTATATCCCTATGGTGTGCGCAATACTTCGAGTCAGTCACAGAATGAAGCTGATGTCCGCAACAGTAAATTATTCTACGGAGGTCCCGCAGCAACCCTTATCGATCCCGTTGATCCCGAACTAATCTATCATGTCAACAACTTCGAGGGACTGGTTCTTGTAAAGGATCGTCAGGTACTGTATGAACTAAATGATAAGGTAATCCCAATAAATTTCTCGTGGGGTTCGCGTACGGAAGTCGCACAGTTCGATCCGTTCGGTAACATGTGGATCGGCTGCTGGTCTTCGAACGGCAAACCTTTTGCTGTTTTGAAAGCCGATGCTGTCAAGAAACTGCGCACCGATCCGTCTTCGGTTACTAAGAACGATTTTGAAATACCTGCGTGGCCTTCGACAGAGTCAGGAAAGATGGATATGCACCTCGTTTTCATTCCCGGCACCAACAAGATGCTGTATATTCGCGGTGGCTGGGGCAGTACGTTTATCGGAGGTGATACAAAAGGCACTTCCTCAAGCCTCGATGACGCGTTTGTGGTATACAACGCTTTCGAAGATCAGGATGGAGGTGTGACAGATCCTCAGTTTGTCGTCAGCGTTGAGCTTGACAAGAATAATGATATCTGGCTCGGTACTACCAGCGGAATCTTTATCGTAAAGGATAAGAATCAGCTCGGTCAGAGCGGCAGTTCAAACCTTCAGGTAGTTCGACCGAAAGTGTCGCGCAATGATGGTACAAACTATGCCGACTATCTGCTCTCAAGCGAAACTGTGCTCTACATCGCTGTCGACCCATCCAACCGCAAATGGGTAGCCACTCAGGCTTCCGGTCTGTATCTTGTCAGCGAAGACGGTACCGAGATACTCGAGCATTTCGACATGGACAACTCTCCTCTCGTATCGAATACGGTCTACACCGTCGCCTGCGATCAGGCAAGCAATGACGTGCTCATCGGCACTCCGTCGGGTCTATATCTATATAGTTCGACTTCAGCCCCCGCAGCAGATGACTATTCCGAGGTATATGCATTCCCGAATCCCGTGCGGCCCGACTACACAGGCTGGATTACCATCAACGGTCTGATGGATAATTCCCTGGTGAAGATAGCCGATATGCAGGGCAGCGTCATGTGGGAAGGCCGGTCGGAAGGCGGCATGGTCGTATGGGACGGCTGCAACCGCGACGGCTCGCGCGTCCGCTCGGGTGTATATCTGGTATTTGCTTCGCAGGGTCCCGAAGGGTCGTCGGAAGGCGCAGTTACGAAGATCGTCGTAATCAACTGAAAAAATCATGGTAGAAGTACTTCGATATAAGGACGAGGCCGACAAGAGCCTCGGCCTGGCCGGTATGGCCATTTCACTGGTAGCCTGCGACGGCGAGCGTTATCTTGCATCGCTGTCGCTTGAAGAAGGCGAAGAGGCGTTTGAACTCACGTCGGAATCTTTCTTCGGCGGCAATCCGCGTTTTTCGGCGCGTCTGGTGTGGAATGATCTTTTCGTACGTTTCCAGCTAAGTTCGGGTCTGTTGCTCGGCAACGTGCTCTGCCGCTGGCGCGGCGCCTTGCCGCCGGCCGAAGTCATGGACGCCGTCCATGATATAGTGCGCGAGGAAGGCAGCAGCGAGTGCTCGCTCGACGACGACGAAATTGAGAACGTTTACAACAAAAGTCTTGTTTTCTACCGGCGCCTGTTCGGCCATCGTCCGGTGTTGGATGTTGCCGATTCGTTTGCGGCGCATCTTCGTCATCAGCGCCGTATGAGCGCCGGCGAAGTATTCGAATTTCTAAGTTGCCTGAGCCGCCTCTGATCAGCGCAGCAACGGCAGATCGACTGTGCGCAGCCTCTTGTGAAACGTGCGCACATCAAATTCCGGAAACAGCTGCTGCCAGCGGGCATAGAACTGCGGAGTATGATCGAAGTGGTCAAGATGGGCCAGTTCGTGAGTCATAACGGCACGTCTGAAAAGCTTCGGCATATATAGCACACGGGCAGCTAACCTCACTTTGCCGCGGTTTGAGCAGTCGCCGTATTTTGCGGAAGCCCGGGTAATTTCAGTCAGTTTCACACGGTCCTGAAAACCGAGTTTGACTATCAGTTCGTCGAGTTCGGGCAGTAAGTAATGGCTTGCAGGCCCATAAGCGCATTTACCGATAAATTTCGAAAGCCTCGACTGAATGCTGTCGCTGTCGAGCGTACCGGGTGCAACGCGGAATTCATAGACCGGCGGCTTTTCTTTTGTAAATGGAATGGCATCAATTTCACCTTTCCTGGTTTGCGGCGATTCAACCACGCGAATGCCGAAAAGGTCGTTCGCAAAGGTATATCCCGGAAAGTATTTGCGTCCTATGACCGGGCGAGAGGCCAGAATGTCGGGCGTCATCCGGTCGAGAACACGGTTATATTCGTCAAGATCTATTCCCGCCGGAATGGTCATATGCAGAATGTCACCTTTCCAGCGGGCTGTAAACCGTCTGGCCGTGGACAAAACTTTAAGATTGACTTTACCGAGAACAGGATGTGTGTATTTCTGGGAAATTAGCCCCATGAGAGTTTGGTGCGGAGGGTTTGGGCGAAGTTCGAGCCGTCGCAGCGGATGACTTTTACGACGAACGGGGCTCGGGCGAGGCGCACAGGGCAATCGAGAGGCACATGGTACGAGCGCCCGTCAAGGGCAATGCGGTAGCTGTGCGAGCGGCTGTCGCAGGTGAATTCGAGTTCGGATGTGTCGCCTATGACCAGAGGCCGCATCGACAGCGAGTGGGCGGCTATGGGTGAAAGTACAAATACCGGAGCAGACGGCTGCACGATTGGGCCGCCTACCGACAGATTGTAGGCGGTGCTGCCGGTCGGAGTGGCTATCAGTAGCCCGTCGGCGCGGTAGTCGGCAAGCGGACAACCGTCGATGACGGCATTCACGTCGATAATCGATGCTCCTTCGGCCTTGGTGACGGCGACTTCGTTGAGCGCATAGGGCCAGCCGTCGACAGCCTCGCAGTCAACCTTGATGAGTGAGCGGTCTTCGATGTGCAGGTCACCTACGGCAAGGATTTCGGGCAGTTTCACTATTTCTTCCACAGGCAGCGAAGCCAGATACCCGAGATGACCGGTATTGACGCCTATGATGGGTATTTCTTTGTCGGCTACCCAGGCTGCTGTGCGCAGAAAAGATCCGTCGCCGCCTATACATACGGCATAGTCGGCTGTGAAATCAGGTGAGTCCGTGACCCGGCGAACGCATCCCAGCGACCGCGGTATCATATACAGCAGGTAAGAGTACAGTTTGCTGTGGACCGTCACTTCGTCGCCGCGGCGGCTGAGGCTGTCGAAGAACGCTGCTATTTGGTCGATATATGGCTCCTGACGCCGCGAGCCGTAGATAGCCAGTTTCATAACGATAGATATTTCATTAACTGTTCGTAGCGGTCGCGCAAGGTGTCATCGTCTGGTGCCGGGGAGTCGCTGTTGATCACCGTGTAGCCATAGCGTTCGAGCGAGCGGACTACCGAGTCGGGGTTGCGGTGGTCGACGCGCAGAGCCGCCACCACCTGCAGCCCCTCCACTTCCAGCGAAGTGACGTTGAGATTGAGCAGGCGCGCGTCGACATCCTCCACAGCCCGTGCTATGCGCGAGGCTATGTAGTCGTCGTAGCTGCACCCGATCAGCAGACGGCTTGAGTCGGCATTCGGTGGAAAAAACACCTCCATCGACTCTTTTTTGGCCGCTTTTAGTTGATTTTCTTTCGTCATTAGATTTATTTCGACTAATTTTGTAGTCGGAACCTGATACAAAATTACGAAATTTTTCTCAAATTCCATCCATTCAACTGAAAAGTTAAGACAGTGAATTATAAAAAGCCAATGACACGCCTCAGTGTCAATATCAACAAGGTAGCAACCCTGCGCAACGCCCGCGGGGAGAACCAGCCGTCGGTCGAAAAAGTGGCCGTCGACTGTCAGGATTTCGGTGCACAGGGCATCACGGTGCATCCGCGCCCCGACGAGCGCCACATCCGCCGCGCCGATGTCTTTGCCCTGCGGCCTCTGGTCAAGGTAGAATTCAATATCGAGGGCTATCCGTCGCCTGAATTCATGGAACTGGTACTCCGCACGCGGCCCGAGCAGGTGACGCTGGTCCCCGATGCAGCCGATGCGCTCACTTCGTCGGCCGGATGGGATGTAGAAGCCAACGGTGAACTTCTCACTTCGGTTGTCGACACGCTCAAGGAGCACGGCATACGCTCGTCGATTTTCGTAGGAACGGATCCGGCAGTCATCCGGGCCGCAGCTGCTACTGGCGCCGACCGCGTCGAACTGTATACCAAACCTTATGCGGATGCTTATGAGGCCGACCGCGAGGCTGCGGTAACTCCGTTCGTCGAGGCTTCGCGCACAGCCCACAACCTCGGACTTGGCATCAACGCCGGTCACGACCTCAATCTGCAGAATCTCGAATTCTTCAGCAAGTCGCTCCCGTGGCTCAACGAGGTGTCGATCGGCCACGCTCTCATCTGCGACGCCCTGTATCTCGGCCTTGAACAGACCATCAAGAGCTATCTGGCCTGTCTGCGTTAAACCTACGGGCGCATCCGTAAGTCTAAATACACAAAACCTAAGAATCAAAACAAAAATGAAAGAAACTTCACCCTCACTGTGGGAACTCTGTGTCGAAGGCGGATGGATTATGATTCCGATCGCCCTCCTGGCTCTGGTGTGCATATATATCTTTGTCGAGCGCCTGCTCGTGATCCGCGCCGCCTCGCGCTGCGACGATTCCTTCATGAAGCGTATCCGCGACTATATCCATGAAGGAGAGATCGAGAGCGCCCTCAACCTGTGCCGTTCGACCGCCACTCCCTTCGGTCGCCTCATTGCCAAGGGCATCAGCCGCATAGGCCGACCGATGAACGATGTGCTCGTGGCCATCGAGAACACCGGCAACCTCGAGGTCGCCAATCTATCTAAAGGGCTCCCATGGCTCGCCACCACAGCTGCCGGAGCGCCGATGCTCGGCTTTTTAGGTACTGTTATAGGCATGGTGCAGGCATTCTACTCGATTGCCAACGCCGGCAATGCCGCTCAGATCAATTCCTTCGCCGGAGGCATCTACACGGCTCTTTCAACCACTGTCGCCGGCCTTATCGTGGGTATCGCAGCCCTGTTTGCCTACAATTTCCTGGTAGCCCGCATCAACAAGGTTATGAACCAGATGGAGGCGCGCACCATGGAATTCATGGACCTGCTCAACGAACCCGCCTGATCCGTTACCTTCCCAAACTTATGCACCATGGCTCTCAAACGTCAGCAAAACATCATGGCGGCTTTCTCGATGGCATCTATGACCGATGTCATATTCCTGCTGCTTGTGTTCTTCATGGTCACGTCGACCTATATCTTCCCTACGGCCATTGAGGTCAACCTACCCGAAGGTGTCGAGCAGACTCCGGAGAAGCCTTCGACTCGCGTCTTTATCGACCGCGACGGCGCCTACTATGTCAGCTACGACGACGGCGACCTGGCATCCGTGAGCCCCGACAGCCTCATCATCGGGCTGGAGGGCTATGTAGCCGCTCAGCCAGAGGGCTCAGAGGCGGCGATAGCCGTATATGCCGACTCAGCCGTGTCGTACGGCAAAGTGGTCGAAGTCCTCAACATGGGGGCGGCCAATTCAATCAAAATGGTACTCGCCACCCGTCCATCATCCAGCCGATGAATCGCCAGAAACTCATAGCACTCCTTATAACGCTGCTGCTTGCGGTCGGCGCGCTCGTCACGCTGTGTCTGACCCATCTGACGGCCGCGGCGAAGGACCGTACGTGGCCCCCTCAGCGTCAGGGCCAGGTTACAGTGGCCGACGAGGAGATGTATTTCGATGTCATCGAGATGCCGCACCCGCTTTCAGGTGTCCCCGACGAGGCGTCACCGGCCTATAACGAGACTGAGCAGGACAACCTGTCGGAACCCGAGCCGGTCAGCGGATCCGATCTGGCGGATGCCGGTCAGGCCGGCAAGCCGCAGACACCCGTTTCGGCGAAACGTCCGGCTTCGGTTAAGCAGAAAGTCAATCCCGCACCCGAAAAGCCCGGGCCCGCGGCTGACAATGAGCAGAACGGTCAGGTGCGCCGGCGTGCTAATTCCAATGTCAAGGGTGCATTCGACCGCGCCGACGGACGCCAGCGCACGCAGAATCCCGGCAAGACGCCCGGCGACAGCGGCTCGCCTGACGGCACCGACAATACATATCACGGTTATGCCCAAGGCAAAGCCAACGGCGGATGGATCGTGCCCGCTTACCGCAAGATCCCGTCGACCGTCACCGGGTCAATAAAGGTGCGTGTAGTAATCGGGCGCGACGGGTCGGTCAAGGAAATCAGCTTCATCGACGGCGGCAAGGCTCCCGCTGCCACTGACCGGACCCTGCGTGAAGCCGTCAAGTCTGAGATCCTTAAGCGCCGTTACACGCGCACCGACGACAAGGCACCCGAAAGAGCAGTCGCCGTAATTACCTACATCTTCGAATAATTTATTGAATATCACCTGTGAAAGTGCAGGTATATATGCTATGGTTAACAATTAATAACGTTTGTAAACATTATTTTTGTTGCGACGGCGCCTTTCGCGTATTAACTTTGCATCGTCAAAAGTAAGATACGATTCTTCTTAGGATAACGTTTTGTTAGACTCACAATATATACTTGAATTTTGGTTATGAGGGAGGTGCGTTACTGCGAAGTAGCGCACTTTCAAATTTTTTATAGCACGGGTATTACGGTTGAACTTTGAAGGAAGCCGGGGCGTTCTTAATAATGTCCGAGGATTTCCCTGGCAAACTGTCCTATGAAAAGATATCTGCATGCCGACAACGGTTTCGTCGACCGCGAGCAGTGGGAGCCTGACTCGTGGATCAATATCGAGCAGCCTGATGCCGCGGACATCGAGTTTCTGACGTCGCGTCTTGGAGTGCCCGAGGGTTTCATCGAATCGCTGGGCGATATCGACGAGCGTCCGCGTGTCGATAGCGAGGACGGCTGGCTTATGACAATTCTGCGCGTTCCGATGCCTGATCCGGAGGGCGACATGCCGTACACCACCGTGCCGCTCGGAATACTGACCAACGATGAGTCGATCGTCACGGTCTGCTATCATAAGACGGAAGTGGTGGACAGCTTCATCGAATTTACGAGGCGACGTTCGCTGGTGATCACCAAGCGCCAGGATTTCATCATGCGCATGCTCTGGGTGACAACCTGGTGGTTTCTGAAGTATCTGCGCGAGATCGATTCGAGGGTCAACGCAGCCGAAAAAGAGCTACGCAAGAGCGTGCGCAACCGCGACCTGATGATACTGATGCGACTGCAGAAAACTTTGGTATTCTTCAACACTTCGATCCACGGCAACGAGGCACTGATCGAACACCTGCGTCGGGCCTACGCCGACGACTGCGATGCAGACCTGCTCGAAGACCTCGAGATAGAGATGAAGCAGGCCGACAACACCGTCGGTGTCTATTCCGACATCCTCGCGGGTACGATGGACGCCTATGCTTCGATTATCTCCAATAATGTCAACGACATAATGAAGCGCATGACCAGCATCACTATTATATTGATGATCCCGACACTGATAGCCTCTTTCTACGGCATGAATGTCGACAGTCTGTGGCTTGCGTCGTTGCGCGGCTCGTTTTTCATTATAGTCGGAATAGCCGTAGTGCTCACGGTAGCCACATATATTGTGCTGCGCAAGATCAAGTGGTTCTGACGCAGTTGTTGGCCGGTTCGCGAAAATTTCGTACTTTTGCGTCAGTTACGCATAACAACTATTACACATCCATGAAATTACCTGTATTAATAGCGGCTACCATGCTGGCCACCCCCGCGATTCTGGCCGCAAAAGGCCCGTCGCTGAAAATTTACCGCGACGAACAGCCCACCGATACCGTATACGCCGAACGTTACTACCTGATCGGAGTCACCGACCCGGGAGCCGAGGCCACAGTCGACGGCCGCGACTGCCACGTCTACCACACCGGGTCGTTCGGTGCCGAACTAACCCTCAAGCCCGGCGAGAACATCGTACCAGTCACAGCGCGTCGAGGCCGAGACGTCACACGGCGCGACGTGCGGCTTGTATATATGACCGAGCGGGCCGCCTCACAGCGTGCCGGAGCGCCTGTCACCACCGATCTTTCCGAGCCGGTCAATGTCGTTACCCGTCCGGGCGCCTATCTGCAGCACGGCAACGGCTCAGACCGCCTTGGCGGTTCGAAGATGAGCTTCATCACCGACGGAATCGAACTGACAGCCGACGGCGAGACCGGCAACCTCTACCGCGTCGCCCTTGGCGAATCGGATCACGCCTACATTCAGAAATCGGCTGTTGAGGCCGGCGGCCGCGGCGGTGCTGTGGTCAATACCGGTTCGATCTCAATCTTCAACAACGACTCTACAGACCGCATCGTCGTGTCGCTTCAGCGTCGCCTTGCCTTCTACGACCGCGCCGAGATAGACCCCTCGACGATACTCGTGACCCTCTATGGCGCCACCAACAATTCCAACTGGGTGACTCAGCGAAGTACTCCGGCCATGGTAGACTATCTCGACCTGCGCCGCGACAGTCAGGACGCGCTCACTCTCGTCATCCGTCTGAAAGATAAATACAGCTGGGGCTACGACGTCGACTACGAGGGCAACAACCTCGTCATCGACGTACGTCACCGTCCGGCGTCACTCGAGGTCAAGGACCTCGTCATCGGCCTCGACGCAGGCCACGGCGGCGAATATCCCGGCGCCATCTCGCCTTCGGGCCTTACCGAAAAGGAAGTCAACCTCGACATCGTGCTCAAGGCTGCCGAAATGCTGCGCGGCATGGGTGCCACGGTCGTTCTGACCCGCGACGGCGACACCGGCCCGTCGATGACCGAGCGCAAGCGCATATGGCGCCAGGGCGGCGTCGACATAGCCATCAGCGTCCACAACAACGCCTCGGGAAATCCGCTCGTGCCGATGGGCACCAGCGCCTACTACAAACACATCTCCAACCGCGCCCTGGCTCAGGACCTTCACGAATCGATGCTGAAGCTCGGCGTGGCCGACTTCGGCCTGACCGGCAACTTCAACTTCTCGCTCAACATGCCCACGCAGTATCCCAACGCCCTGGTCGAGGTCCTGTTCATGTCGTCGCTGCCCGAGGAAGAGCTGCTCGCCGATCCCGCCTACCGCACCCGCCTGGCCGAGCACATAGTCCAAGGCCTCCTCAACTACCTCTCCCGCGTCAAATCCTCCCTCTGACACCTTTGACATCACTATACACAGAAAAAGGCCGCACAAAGCGGCCTTTTCTGTGTATTTGACGGCTGGATCAGTATTGCTCGGAGGGGGAGGGGAAGTTGACGGCTTTCACGTCATTGACGTACTGGCCGATGGCGTCGTGGATCACGGTGCCGAGGTCGGCGTAGCGGCGGAGGAACTTCGGCGAGAAGCCCTGGTTGATGCCGAGCATGTCCTGGAGCACCAGCACCTGGCCGTCGACGCCCGAGCCGGCACCGATGCCGATAACGGGTATCGAGATCTCGGAAGCAACGCGGGCGGCGAGCGCCGCGGGTATCTTCTCGAGTACGAGCGCGAAGCAGCCGATTTCCTCGAGCATCTTGGCGTCGGCGACGAGCTTTTCGGCCTCGGCCTCTTCCTTGGCGCGCACGGCGTAGGTGCCGAACTTGTTGATCGACTGCGGCGTCAGGCCCAGGTGGCCCATCACGGGGATGCCGGCGGTGAGGATGCGCTCGATCGATTCGCGGATCTCGGCGCCCCCTTCGATCTTGACGGCTTCGGCGCCGCTTTCCTTCATGATGCGGATGGCCGAGCTGAGGGCTTCCTTCGAGTTGCCCTGATATGAGCCGAACGGCATGTCGCATACCACCAGGGCGCGCCGGGCGGCGTTGGTCACGCACTTGGCGTGGTATATCATCTGATCGAGGGTTATGGGCAGGGTCGTCGGATTGCCGATCATCACGTTCGAGGCGGAGTCGCCTACGAGTATCACATCGATGCCGGCTTCGTCGACCAGACGGGCCAGCGAGTAGTCGTAAGCGGTGAGCATGGCGATCTTCTCGCCGCGCCGCTTCATCTCGCTAAGCCGTATCGTAGTGACCTTGCGGGTGTTGTCTACTGTGTTTGTTGACATTTCTCTATAAATTATAGTTAAAAATCCGGTGCAAAGTTATGATAAAATTATCAAATGAGTGGCCGATATGACAAATTTTTACTAAATTCGCAAAATTTTAGACCCTCAAGATTGTTGTGACATAAAACCGTTTGAAAATGAAAGTATATAACTTTGCCGAGACTCCTTCGCTGATGAGCCAGTATCTGCTCGAGATGCGTTCTACCGATATCCACAGCGACCCCATGCGTTTCCGCCGCAATCTGCAGCGCACCGGTGAGATCATGGCATATGAGATAAGCAAGACGCTCAAATACCGGAAAGAGACTGTGGATACGCCGCTCGGAAAGGCTGATTGCGATGTAGTGGCCGAACCGATAGTGCTCGGGACCATCTTCCGTGCCGGCGTGCCCTTCCACCAGGGTTTTCTCGACTTCTTCGACCGCGCCGAGAATGCCTTCGTGTCGGCCTACCGCAAGTACAAGGAGAAAGAGAGCTTCGACGTGTTCATCGAATATCTCGCCTCGCCCCGCCTCGAAGGCAAAACGCTCATTCTCTGCGATCCCATGCTTGCTACGGGCGCATCGATGGAACTCAGCTACCGCGCTCTGCTCACCAAGGGTACGCCCGACAGCGTGCACATCGCCTCGGTGATCGCCTCGCGCAAGGCTGTCGACTATCTGCAGGGCATCATGCCCGCGGACTCGACTCTCTGGGTCGGCGTGATCGACGATGAGATCAACGCACACAGCTACATAGTGCCGGGCCTCGGCGACGCCGGCGACCTCGCCTACGGCATCAAGGAGTAAGCGCTCCGGGCATTATTTATGGATTTTTGTCGAGAATATTGGAGTATTTTGCCTGCCGGCGCAGCTGTTTCGGCAAAAATTCATATCTTTGCACCGTTTAAAACACATATGCGATGCAATCCATACGCCGTCTGCTGATACTTCTGATTGCGGCGCTCGCCTCCATGCAGGCAGGCGCCCAGATTCTCTCGACCAACGACCAGCGCTTCGATCCCGACAGCATCCGACGCGATTTCCGCAATCAGCCCTATTTCGGACTCTACAAGGACAACTACTTCATATTCGGCCCGAGCATCGGCCCCAAGCCCACGCGCAAGAACACCAACATCAAGTTTCAGATCTCGGTGGCTCAGCGTCTGACCAACGCCACGCTGCCCTATGCCTTGCAACTGGCCGACAAGGGATGGCGGC
>CAJJQT010000025.1 GCA_905193995.1 uncultured Porphyromonadaceae bacterium
GGTCGTGCCCTTCTGGGAGCCGGGCAACACCGGCCTTGCTACAAAAGATTACAACACCGCATTCTGGGACGGTAAGAGCACCGTCAGCTTCGTCTACCAGCAGTACGGCGCACTGGCCCACAGCCTGCTGAATGGCCGCCTGGATCTGGAGGCCGACCCGCCCGCCGAGCTGCTGGCGCTGGACAACCCCTACGATGCCGGGGCGCGCGACGCCGCGCAGATCAACGACATCCACTGGGACCACGCCTTTTACAATGGGCGCTACTACGTCTATTTTGGCATTGTGCCGTGTCTTTTGTTCCAGCTGCCGTTTGAGGCACTGACCGGCATCCAGAACCTGGCCTATGCGCCCTGCATGGTCCTGCTGGGGCTGATCTTCCTCGCCGCCTGCTTCGGCGTCGTCGGGCAGGCCGTGCGCCGGTGGTTCCCGCAGGCGTCCGCCGCAGCGTACCTGCTGGCCGTGGCCGCCGTAGCGCTGGGCAGTCAGTTCTACTATCTGTTGCTGCGCCCCTACATTTATGAATATGCCATCCTCTGCGGTGCGGCGCTGCTGATGCTGGGGCTGTGGCTCTGGCTTTCCGCCGCCAACACCCCGGTGGAAAAGCGCGGGGCGATTTTAGCCAAGCTTGCCTTTGGCAGTCTGTTTGTAGCGCTGGTGGCTGGGTGCCGCCCTCAGATGGAGCTGTTCGCCTTTTTGGCTGTGCCCATCTTCTGGCAGCGGTACATCGGGCAAAAGCGGCTGTGCAGCCGCGCCGGGGCAGGAGAGGCCGCCACCTTTATCCTGCCGGTGGTCGTGGTCGCCGCCGGGCTGATGTGGTACAACGCCGCGCGGTTCGGTTCGCCGCTTGACTTCGGTGCCAACTACAACCTGACCGGCAACGATATGACCCAGCGCGGCTTCAATGCTGTGCGCATCGGGCCCGCCGTGTTTACCAGCCTGTTTGAGCTGCCCAGCTGGCAGGGCGTGTTTCCCTTCCTGCGGGAGACGGACGTCCAGACGAACGCCGTCATCCGCACCATCAGCGAGAAATTCACCGGCGGTATGCTGGCCGCCACGCCCTACCTGTGGGTGCTGGCGATGCCGCTGCTGCCCGCGTTCCGCCGCTGTCTGCACCGCCGCCGCGCCGTGGCGGGCATTGTCTACGGCGGCATCGCCGCCATGGTCGTTATGACCGTTGTGGACTGCGAAATGGCCGGGGTGCTCTACCGCTATCTGATGGATTACAGCCCGGTGCTGCTCGTCGGGGCGGCGCTGTGCTGGTTCTGTGCCGAGGGCGCACTCAGCCGCCGCACCGCCGTGGGGGATGCCACCGCCGCTGCCGCACTGTCTGCGCTGCGCGTGGTCATGGCTGCCGCCGTGGCATACACCGCCGTTTACCGCTTCTGCACGCTGTTCGCCATGGAGCCGTGGCTGCAGGGGCTGAACCCTTCGCTCTATTACACTGTCAGCCGCCTTGTTCAATTCTGGATGTAAATTTCCCGGAGGAGTATTATGGATAAAATCGCCGTACTGATCCCTTGCTACAATGAGTCCAAGACCGTCGAGAAGGTCGTGACGGATTTCCGCCGCGTACTGCCCGATGCCACCGTCTATGTCTATGACAACAACTCCACCGACGGTACCGCCGAACTGGCTGCCAGGGCCGGGGCCGTTGTTCGCCACGAGTACCAGCAGGGCAAGGGGAATGTCATGCGCCGTATGTTCCGAGAAATCGACGCGGAAGCGTATATTCTCGTTGACGGCGACGACACCTATCCGGCCGAGGCCGCGCCCGAGATGGTCGCCGCCGTGACCGAGCGCCGCGCCGCTCTCGATCCGCGCCGGCGCCGACTGCTCGACGCCCTTCTTGCCGATATTGAAAAGAGATAGGAAAAGACAAAGTGATCATACGCTGACCTCCGGCAGGTCAATAAACAATGAGCTCCGGCGCCGCGACAGCGGCCCGGAGCTCATTGTTTCAGGTCGGGTGGGCCTTATTTCTTGAATTCCTTCACGATGACGGTGGCGTTGTGGCCGCCGAAACCGAATGCGTTCGACAGGGCGGCGCGCACGGGGCGTTCCTGAGCCTTGTTGAACGTGAAGTTGAGGCTGTAGTCGATTTCTTCGTCCTCGTCACCTTCCTCGTGGTTGATTGTAGGCGGGATGATGTCGTTCTTGACAGCCAGGACGCTGAACATGGCTTCGAGTGCGCCGGTAGCGCCGAGCAGGTGGCCGGTCATCGACTTGGTCGACGAGATGTTGAGCTTCTTGGCGTGGTCACCGAAGAGCTTGACGATGGCCTTGACTTCGGAGATGTCGCCGACGGGAGTCGAGGTGCCGTGGACGTTGATGTAGTCGATGTCCTCGGGCTTCATGCCTGCGTCGTCGAGAGCGTTCTGCATGGCGAGGATGGCGCCCAGACCGTCGGGATGCGTGGCGGTGATGTGGTATGCGTCGGCCGACATGCCGCCGCCTGCCACTTCGGCGTAGATCTTGGCGCCGCGGGCCAGGGCGTGCTCAAGTTCCTCGAGCACGAGCACCACGCTGCCTTCGCCGATGACGAATCCGTCGCGCGACTTGCTGAAGGGGCGCGATGCGGTGGCGGGGCTGTCGTTGCGGGTCGACAGGGCGTGCATCGAGTTGAAGCCGCCTACGCCTGCGGGATAGATGGCTGCTTCGGCGCCGCCGGTGACCATTGCGTCGGCCTTGCCGAGGCGGATGAGGTTGAAGGCGTCGATGATAGCGTTGTTAGACGAAGCACATGCCGAGACGACTCCGTAGTTGGGGCCGTGATAGCCGTATTCCATCGAGATATGTCCCGATGCGATGTCGGCGATCATCTTGGGAATGAAGAAAGGATTGTATTTGGGACCTTTTTCTTCGTTGAGGGCATAGTATCCGGCTTCTTCCTCGAAGGTGTGGAGGCCGCCGATACCGGCAGCGACGATGACACCGACGCGGTTTTTGTTGATTGCACCTTCGTCCTCGAGGCCTGCGTCGCTGACGGCCTGGCGGGCAGCCACCAGAGCGTACTGGGCGTAGAGGTCGAGCTGGCGGAGTTTGCGGCGGTCGAAGTGTTCCTCGCCGTTGAAGTTCTTCACTTCGCAGGCAAACTGGGTTTTAAACTTCGAGGCGTCAAAGTGGGTAATCGGCGCGGCACCGCTGACGCCCTTTATGGCGGCGTCCCAGGTAGAGGCCACGTCGTTGCCGATCGGAGTAATGGCGCCCATGCCGGTCACTACAACACGTTTTAATTCCATGTGCTAATTTCGAAATTGGTTATTTATGTGGGCAGAGGAGTGGTCGAGGTGAGATGATTAATTAATCGAGCGCGGCTCGAGCAGGAGTCGCGCATCGATCGTAAATCATACGAGAGAGCCTGAGTTATTTCTGGTGCTGCTCGATATAGGCGATTGCGTCACCAACAGTCTTGATGCTCTGAGCGTCCTCGTCGGGAATTTCGAGGTCGAATTCCTTTTCGAAGTCCATGATCAGTTCGACGGTGTCGAGTGAATCAGCGCCGAGGTCGGCGGTGAACGATGCTTCGGGGGTAACCTGCTCAGCCGATACACCGAGTTTGTCGGTGATGATAGCCTGTACGCGATTTGCAGTTTCTGACATAATAATAAGTTTTTATTAATTATTGATTCATTTTTCGCGCTGCAAAGTTAGCAATCATTTTGTAAATAAGGAAATTTTTTCGCTCTTTTTTGCATCTTAAGCTTGATTATCACATCGTTAACAAATATTAACCAATGTTATTTCGTCGTTATATGTACCTCACAGGCCGTTTTTCGCGATATTTTGCGAAAAATGTTGCGACTGCCGCGATTTATTAATATCTTTGGGCATGAAAACTTTCAGTATAGCAATGACGGCGGCAGCCATGTGGCTCGGCGCCTCTGCGGCAGTCGCTCAGGATAGCCCTGCGGCCCGCGAAAACCGCACTTTCAATGTTGGCGGCATAGAGTTTACAATGGTAGCCGTCGACGGCGGCACGTTCATGATGGGGGCGACGCCCGACCAGCACACCGATGATCCCGTTTGCAGTCCGGCGCACAATGTCACGCTTTCCGACTACTATATAGGCCAGACCGAGGTGCTGCAGAAACTTTGGACTAAGGTGATGGGGACCAATCCGTCGGTCGTTTTCTGTCCCGGCGGACCTGTGACGAATGTGTCGTGGGATGACGTGCAGGAATTCATCGAAAAACTCAACGCGCTGACCGGCGAGAAATTCCGTCTGCCTACCGAGGCGGAGTGGGAATTCGCGGCCCGCGGCGGTGTGAAGCAGAAGCCGACGCTCTACGCCGGATCGGATAATATCGACGAAGTAGGCCTCTGCGACGACAATGTACTGCGCGGGCGTTACGGTTCGGCGCGCTACAAGCCCAACGAGCTGGGCATCTACGATATGAGCGGAAATGTCAGCGAATGGGTGCAGGACTGGTTCCGCGCCGGTTATCCCTCGGAGCCGCAGACAAATCCTCAGGGCCCGGCCGAAGGGCTCAGCCGCGTCTACCGGGGCGGTTGCTATCTTCAGTTGGCTCGCTATTCCCGCATAAGCCTGCGCATGAGCGAGGATCAGAATATCCCCTCCGCTGGCATCGGCTTCCGTCTGGCGCTGTAAAAAATCGTGCCTCCGTGTGGCAAAAGTGGCATAAGATTTGTTGTTTTTACAGCAAATTATGGCAGATTCGCGAAATTTAGCTAATTTTGCCGCTCGAATTGTATAATTAATGTGATGAAGAACCTTGTAATAGTAGAGTCTCCCGCCAAAGCCAAGACGATCGAGAAGTTTTTAGGTCCCGACTATAAGGTGATGTCGAGCTACGGACATATCCGCGACCTGAAGTCGAAGACGTTTAGCATCGACGTCGAGAAGGGCTTCGAACCGATATACGAGATACCTGACGACAAGAAATCCGTCGTGGACGAGCTGCGCCGCGCAGCCGCCGGAGCCGATACCGTGTGGCTGGCTTCCGATGAGGACCGCGAGGGTGAGGCCATAGCCTGGCACCTGGCCGAAGTCCTCGGTCTCGACCCGGCCACGACCAAGCGCATCGTATTCCACGAAATCACTAAGAAAGCCATACTCAACGCGCTGCAGCATCCGCGCACCATCGACCTTAACCGTGTCGACGCTCAGCAGGCACGCCGCGTGCTGGACCGTATCGTAGGCTTCGAGCTGTCGCCGGTGCTCTGGCGCAAGATCAAGCCGGCGCTGTCGGCCGGCCGCGTGCAGTCGGTGGCCGTGAGGCTGATTGTGGAGCGCGAGCAGGAGATCAAGGACTTCGTGGCAGAGCCGTACTTCCGCGTCGTGGGGCAGTTCCGCACCGATGCCGGCGACGAGCTCCGCGCTGACCTGTCGCGCCGCCTGGGCTCGGCCGACGAATCGCGCGAAATGCTCCGGCGGTGCGCCGCCGCCGACTTCCGCGTCGGCGACATCACTACGCGCCCGCTGACCAAGAGCCCCGCCGCGCCCTTCACCACCTCGACTCTGCAGCAGGAGGCCGCGCGCAAGCTCGGCTTCACCGTGGCTCAGACTATGATGGTGGCCCAGCGTCTCTACGAGGGCGGCCACATCACATACATGCGTACCGACTCGCTCAACCTTTCGGAAGAAGCCGTCGGCGCCATAGCCGCCGAAATCAGGAACACCATGGGCGAGCGCTATCTGCACACGCGCCATTATCACACGCAGTCGAAGGGCGCTCAGGAGGCACACGAAGCCATCCGACCGACCGACATCTCCGTCGAGGTGCCGGCCGACGCCAGCGACCGCGAGCGCAAGCTGTACACGCTGATACGCCGCCGCACCATCGCTTCGCAGATTGCCGACGCCGAAATGGAGAAAACGACCGTCGAGATCACGGCACCCGGGGTGCCCGAGCACTTCACCGCCACGGGCGAGGTGATCACCTTCGACGGCTTCCTGCACGTCTACAACGAGGCTGCCGAAAACGACTCGCGCGAGGGCGGTTCGGGCCTGCTCCCCCGCCTGACCACCGGTCAGGCCCTCGCCGTCGAGGGCATCACCGCCACCGAACGCTTCACCCAGCAGCCGCCCCGTTACACCGAGGGGTCACTCGTGAAGAAGATGGAGGAGCTCGGTATCGGGCGTCCCGCGACATACGCGACTACCATATCGACCATCCAGAGCCGCGAATATATCGAGCGCGGCGAGCGCGAGGGCGTCCGCCGCGACTACACCGTGCTCCATGCCGACCCGGCCGGCCGCATCACCTCCGAGACACACAGCGAGATGACCGGCGCCGAGAAGGGAAAGCTCATTCCCACCGACATAGGCGTGGTGGTCAACGAATTCCTCACCCGCTACTTCCCCGAGATTCTCGACTATAATTTCACGGCCCGAGTCGAGGAACAGTTCGACGACATCGCCGAGGGCAAGTTGCCTTGGAGCGGCGAGATGCGCACCTTCTACGACCGTTTCCACCCGCGCGTCGACGAGGCCATGAACATGCGCCTCGAGCACAAGGTAGGCGAGCGCATTCTGGGCAAGGACGACAAGGGGCGCCCTGTGTCTGTCAAGATCGGCCGCTTCGGTCCGCTCGTGCAGATCGGCGACGCCGACAGCGACGAGAAGCCGCAGTTCGCCTCGCTGCTCAAGGGCCAGTCGATGTCCGACATCACGCTGGAGGAGGCCCTGAAGCTCTTCGAATTCCCGCGTTCGCTGGGCGAGTACGAAGGCAAGGACGTGACCGTGGCCATCGGCCGCTTCGGACCCTATGTGCGCCACGACGGCAAGTTTGTGTCGATCCCCAAGGATATGGCACCCGCAGCCGTTACGCTCGACGAAGCCATCGCGCTCATCAACGAGAAGCGCAGCCGCGAGGCACAGCGCGTGGTCAGGACCTTCGATGCCGAGCCCGGGCTGCAGATCCTCAACGGCCGCTACGGAGTCTACATCGCATACAACGATAAGAACTACAAGATACCCAAGACGGTCGAAGACCCCGCCGCGCTGACCCTGGAGGAGGCCATGGAGATCGTCAAGGCTCAGGACGAGAAGCCGGCAAAGCCCCGCGCGCCGCGCCGGGCCGCCCGCAAGAAATAACACGGCAACGACCATGAAGCATCTGACCACCAAGCCCGGAGCCGAGCGCTCGCGCTTCCGCCCCGACTATATACTGACTTTCAATGTGGAGGCCGATCAGGAACGCCTGCTCGACTATCTGCTCGCCACCATGAGCGACCGCAAGCGCACCACCGTCAAGGACTTCCTGAAACACAATCAGGTTATGGTCAACGGCAATGTCACCCGCCGCTGGGATCTGCCCCTTCGCGCCGGTGATACCGTCCGGGTCAACACCTCGCGCGAGTTCCAGCTCTTCCGCAACCCGCGCCTGCACATCATGTACGAGGACGACGACATCATCGTCGTCAACAAGGGCTACGGCCTGCTGTCGGTCGGCACCGACAGCAAGCGCGAGGGTACCGCATACAGCCTGCTGCGTGAGTATGTCAAGCGCGTCGACCCGCGCCAGAAACTCTTCATCGTCCACCGTCTCGACCAGCAGACATCCGGAGTGATGCTCTTCGCCAAGAGTGCCGAGGCCAAGGAGGCCATGCAGCACAACTGGAACAATATGGTGCTCGAACGCAAGTACGCGGCCATAGTCAAGGGACGCCCCGATCCCGCCGAGGGCACCATCACGAGCTATCTGGCCGAAAACGCCGCCCACGAGGTCTATTCGACCGACAAGCCGTCAGAGGGCAAGCTGGCTGTGACGCGCTACCGCACCGTCCGTACCCGCGGCGGCTACTCGCTGCTCGAGGTGCAGCTCGAGACCGGCCGCAAGAACCAGATACGCGTCCATCTTGCCGAGCAGGGTCTGCCCATCGTGGGCGACCGCCGCTACGGCTCCGACATATCGCCTATTCACCGGCTGGCGCTCCACGCCGAGACCCTCCGCTTCGTGCATCCCGTCACCCGGCGCGACATGTACTTCACCTGTCCGCTTCCGCCCGGCTTCAGCCGCCTCGTTTAAGCCGATCCCACCCTCTCCCCGATCATGCCAGCCGAACGTCTCCTGCAATATCTGTGGCAACACCGCCTGTGCGAGCCATGCGATATGCGTACGGCCGACGGCCGGCCCCTCCAGATCATCGATCCGGGCCGGCTCAACACCGACGCCGGCCCCGACTTCTTCAACGCCAAGATCGAGATCGACGGCCGCGTGTGGGCCGGAAATGTCGAGATACACGTCCGTGCGAGCGACTGGCGCCGCCACCGCCACCATCTCGACGCAGCCTACGATTCGGTGATACTGCACGTCGTTGGCGAGAATGACCTGCAGGTGTGCCGCGCCGACGGCAGCCCGATACCGACCTTCGTGATGCCCTATACGGCCGACTACCGCGCCCGCTACGACGCGCTGGTGGATGACCCCTCGCGCCTGCCATGCATGGCCGAGCTGTCCCGCATCGACACGATCTACGTCACCGACTGGGTCACCGCGCTGGGCTACGAGCGCCTGTACGCCAAAAGTGACCGCGTGGGCCGGTATCTCGAGCGGCTCGGAGGCGACTGGCTGTCGGCAGCGTATGTGACCCTGGCGCGCGCCCTGGGCTTCAGCACCAACAGCGACGCCTTCGAGCGCCTGGCCTTCGCCACGCCCCTGCGTGCGATGCTCAAGCACCGCGGAGACATGGCTTCGGTCGAGGGGCTGCTGTTCGGCCAGGCCGGATTCCTCGACGCCGACTGTGCCGACGAGGGCGACCGCTCGTACGTGGAGGCCCTGAGGCGCGAATATGAATTCATGTGCCGCAAGTACGGCATCGCCTCGCCCGGCACGCTGGGCTGGCGTATGGCCCGCATGCGGCCCCCAAACTTTCCGCACCGTCGCGTGGCTCTGCTGGCCGCGCTGATCAACGGCAGCTTCGAGTTCGGCCGCCAGTTCGCCCACATCCGCACCGAGGACGACGCGCGCCGGCTGCTGCAGACCGAGCTGCAGGGCTATTGGGTGAACCACTATACATTCGGTGGAGCCGCGGCCTGTGCTCCGCGGGCTCTGAGCGCCGACTCGCTGCGCAGCCTGATGATCAACGCCGTCGTACCTCTGCTATACGCCTACGGGCTGCAGTGCGGCTCCGACACCCACTGTGCGGCCGCCGTGGACCTGCTCGAACGCCTGCAGCCCGAGCACAATTCGGTCGTTGCGGTCTTTACCGACGCGGGAATTGCCTGCGACAACGCATTCGCGTCGCAGGCGCTGATACAGCTGCGGCGCGAATACTGCGAACCGCGCAAATGTCTTTATTGCCGCCTCGGCCACCGCATATTGGCCTCGAAAGCGAGACCGTAGGGTGCGCTTTACAGATTCAGCTTACCATTCGTAGGCGACCGACACGCCGAAGCCGTTGAGCGTGGCCGTGTTGCCGTTCCACGAGTAATTGTTGTTCGATGTGATCAGGCGGTACGACACACCTATGTTCATGGCATGGTCGGGATTGGCAGCCGACACAGGAATGCGCACGCCGAGCGTGGGCTGCAGGAAGAATTGTGCCCCGTGGCCCATGCAGCGGTCGTAGAGTCCCAGATAATTGTCGCCCAGGAACCATGCGGCGCCGACTTTGGCGTCGAGGAAGGCCGACACCCCTTTCGATGGCCCGAAATTGAACCGGAAGTCGGAAAAGAGAGGCAGCATTGCCATCGTCTTGGATGTATGCAGCCCGTAGTAGCCGCCGTCGGGGTGCGCCTGATCGACGTTGCGGGCCATGGCCACGTCAATGCCCATGCCGACGCCCATGTAGAACCACGAGGCGTACTGGAAGCCCTGCGTGGTGTTGATACCGATGAAATTGGCGCGGTTGGGGCCTACGCCGCCGATGCCGTCGAGCTCGACGAAGCCTTTGTAGGACAGCGATCCCGACAGGGCGGGTGTAATCAGATTGGTGAGCTGGTTGGCAATCTGATAGTATTGGGCGTGAGCGGCGCCGCACGCGAGCGCGATAGCGGCGCCGACGGCGATTGATTTCAGGAGCTTCATAAACAGCAGTTGAAAGGGGTTAGTATCTGTAATATATAACATCCGGCCCGCTGAATAGTTTGGGCGGTTACAGGGGCTTCAGACGTTTTGGGCACGGCGAGTGGCGCGGAGGAAGAAGATGAGGAAGAGAGCGCCGGCCAGGAAGAGGCTGGCCGAGAAGCTCAGTATGATGCCGTAGACGCCCATACCGCCGGCGATACCGAGCAGATACGTGGCCGGAATGCCGACCAGTACGTAGCACACGAAGGCGATCCACAGCATCGGCATCACCCGCGAGGTGCCGCGCAGGGCGTTGGCGAAGGTGATCTGGGTGGCATCGCCGAGCTGATACAGCACCAGCGGGAAAAGCAGTGTGCCGGCCAGGGCGAGGACGGCCGGATCGGTGGTGAAGGCATGCATCATCGCCGGGCCTGCGACGACAAATGTGACCGAAGACACCGTCATCATAGCCAGCATGATGTGATACCCGGCCCATGCCATGTGGCGCATGCCCCCGGTGTCGCCGGTGCCGGCGGCGTTGGCAACCTTGATGGTGATGGCCGAGCCGATGCTGTAGTAGATGCAGAATCCGAGTGTGCCGATGATGACGATGATCTGGAAGGCGGCGAGAGGCACGGCGCCCAGCCAGCCCGTCATGACGGCGGCCGCCGTGAAGGAGCCGCTTTCGAAGCCCATCTGGAGCGCCACGGGCATACTCGTGCGCCACAGCAGGCGGTTGTCGCCCCGGCGCGCCGGGCGGTGCAGAAAGCCTTCGCGGTAGGGCGCGTAGCGGCGCGCGCGAAGCATGACGGCTATCATTACGGCCATGCAGCCGATGCGGGCGGCCAGCGTGGCCAGTCCGGCACCGAACAGGCCGAGTTCCGGGGCGCCGAAGTTGCCGTAGATCAAGAGGTAATTGCCGCCGATGTTGAAGACGTTGGCCCCGAGGATGAGCCACATCGGCAGGCTGGTGTTGTTGATGGCGTAGCTCCACTGGGCCAGTACATTGAATACGGCCACCGGTATAAGGCCAGCCAGATAGAGCAGATAGTAGGGCTTGATGATCGGTATCAGCTCGGCCGGCTGCCCCATACGGTCGAGGTTGAAGTAGACGATACCCATGGCAGCGGTGACGGCAGCCGCGAACGCTATGTTGATCTTCACCGCCTGGCGTGTCAGCGCGCCGGTTTCGGCCAGCCGTCCGTTGCCGAAGAGGGCGCCGGCCAGCGGCGTAAGGCCGTAGGTGAAGCCGAGCAGCAGAAAGATGGCCGTGTTGAACATGTTGTTCACGAACGAGGCCGAGGCCAGCGCCTCGGTCGAGTAGCGGCCGACCATGATGTTGTCGGCGAACCCGACGACGATGTTGCCGAGCTGCCCGACCAAAATAGGCAGCCCAAGCACTGCGAGCTGCCTATATGCGTTGCCGTATCTGTGCGTTGCCGTCAATCTGCAGTCTGTGGTTTAGTCGCGCGAATTGCCGAAGAAACGCAGCAGGTAGAGGAAGAGGTTGATGAAGTCGAGATACAGCGAGAGGGCTCCGAGCGTGGCCAGGCGGCCGATCTGCGAAGCGGGCATCACGGCGGCCATGTTCTTGATCTGCTGGGTGTCCCAGGCCGTCAGGCCGGTGAAGATGATCACGCCGGCGATGCTGATGATCCAGTCGAGGGTGCTGCTCCGGGTGAAGATGTTGACCAGCGAGGCGATGATAAGGCCCAGCAGAGCCATGAACAGGATATTGCCGATCTTGCTCAGATCCTGGCCGGTGGTGTAGCCGAAAACGCTCATGGCACCGAATGTGCCGGCAGTGATGAAGAATGTCTTGGCTATCGAGGCATGGGTATAGACCATGAAAATCGGCGCCAGCCACAGTGCGTTGACCACGGCGAAGAGATAGAACAGGCCGGTGGCCGTGGGCGACGACAGCTTGTTGATGCCGGCCGACACGCCTATGACTATGCCGATCGAGGCGATGGCCATGATCCACATGAATGCGCGGTGGGCGATGATGAATTGCTGGAAGGCATCGGAGGTGCCGCAGACATATGCCACGACGCCTGTCACGATCAGGGCCAGCGTCATCTTCATGTACACTTTTTTCATCGCCGAGGCAACCATGCCCTGCACGGTGCCGGCTGAATTCTGTGCGGGATAGTTTGAATACTGATCCATAGTTGTTGCTTATTTGGTTTTTGAGTTAGAGATTTCGTATGTAGATTACATGCGTTCGGGGACGCGGATGCCCAGCAGCGACATGGCGGCGGCCACGGTGCGGGCGGTCACGGCCGTCAGCTCCAGGCGGAGCGACAGCAGCGCGGGGTCGGTCTCGCGCAGGATCGGGCAGTCGTGGTAGAACTGGTTGTACTCCTTCACCAGGTCGTAGGCGTAGTTGGCGATCAGCGCGGGCGAGTAGCTGCGGCCGGCCTCGGCCACGGTCGAGGGGAAGTCGGCCAGGCGCTGGATCAGCGCGATCTCGCGCTCGCAGGGCACGGCCGACGAGTAGTCGCCCACGGTGTGTCCGACTTCGGCGCCCTTGCGCAGAACCGATTTCATGCGGGCGTAGGCGTACTGGATGAAGGGGCCGGTGTTGCCGTTGAAGTCGATCGACTCGGCGGGGTTGAACATCATGTTCTTGCGCGGGTCGACCTTGAGCAGGAAGTACTTAAGGGCGCCTAAGCCGACGATTTCGGCCACTTCGTCCTTCTCGGCGTCGTCGAGGCCCTGGATCTTGCCCATCTCGTCGCTGACGCGGCGTGCCTCGGCCACCATGTCGGCCATCAGGTCGTCGGCGTCGACGACGGTGCCCTCGCGGCTCTTCATCTTGCCCGACGGGAGCTCGACCATACCGTAGCTGAAGTGTACGAGGTCCTTGCCCCACTTGAAGCCGAGGCGGTCGAGCAGCAGCGACAGCACCTGGAAGTGGTAGTTCTGCTCGTTGCCCACGACGTAGATCATCTTGTCGA
>CAJJQT010000026.1 GCA_905193995.1 uncultured Porphyromonadaceae bacterium
GGGGCGCCGCATCATGGGCAAGGCATCATTCGTTGAGCTGCAGGACTCGCACGGGCGCATTCAGGTTTATATCTCGCGCGACGAGATCTGTCCCGGTGAAGATAAGGAACTGTACAACACCGTGTTCAAGAAACTTCTCGATATAGGCGATTTCATCGGCGTCAAGGGCTATGTATTCCGCACCCAGACGGGCGAAATATCCGTCCACGCCTCCTCGCTGACCGTGCTGAGCAAGTCGCTCCGCCCGCTGCCGATCGTAAAAATCAAGGACGGGGTCACATACGACGCATTTGACGATCCCGAACTGCGCTACCGCCGCCGCTACGTCGACCTGGTAGTCAACGATGGCGTCAAGGAGATATTCCTCAAGCGCACCAAGGTCTACACTTCGATGCGCGAATATTTCAACAGCAAGGGCTACATCGAGGTCGAGACGCCAATCCTGCAGTCGATTCCCGGCGGGGCTGCCGCACGCCCGTTCATAACCCATCACAACGCGCTTGACATTCCGCTTTACCTGCGCATCGCCGACGAGCTATATCTCAAGCGTCTGATAGTGGGTGGCTTCGAAGGTGTGTACGAATTCTCCAAGAATTTCCGCAACGAGGGTATGGACCGCACGCACAACCCCGAATTCACCTGCATGGAAATATATGTGTCGTACAAGGACTACAACTGGATGATGGACTTCACCGAGAAGATGCTCGAGAAGATATGCACCGACGTCAACGGCACCGACAGCGTGAAAGTCGGCGACAACGTCATCTCGTTCAAGGCACCGTTCCCGCGCGTCACCATGGCTCAGGCAATCAAGGACCACACAGGCTATGACATCACCGGCATGAACGAGGACGATCTGCGTCAGGTCTGCAAGGAACTCGACATCGAGGTCGAACCCTCGATGGGCAAGGGCAAGCTGATCGACGAGATTTTCGGCGAGAAGTGCGAGGGCAAGTACATCCAGCCCACCTTCATCACCGACTATCCCATTGAGATGTCGCCGCTCACAAAGCGTCACCGCGACAACCCAGAGCTGACCGAGCGTTTCGAGCTGATGGTGAACGGCAAAGAGCTGGCCAACGCCTACTCAGAGCTCAACGACCCGATCGACCAGTACGGCCGCTTCGTGGAGCAGATGCGACTGGCTGAAAAAGGCGACGACGAAGCAATGATCATCGACGGCGACTTCATCCGCGCCCTTGAGTACGGCATGCCCCCGACATCCGGAATGGGTATCGGCATGGACCGCCTCGTCATGCTCATGACGGGCCAGACCACCATTCAGGAGGTGTTGCTCTTCCCGCAGATGCGCCCCGAGAAAGTCGAAAAGCGCGACAAGCCCGAAGCTTTCGAGGCCGTCGGTGTGGCCGCCGACTGGGTAGCCCCGCTTCAGAAGGCCGGCGTGCTCACCGTCGCCGCCCTTGGCGGCGCAGTGGCAGGCAAGCTCTTTCAGGACCTGCTGGCCATCAACAAGAAATACAAGCTCGGTCTAAAGACCACTCCCGCTGATATCCAGGCATGGATCGACGCCGCCGCATCAACATCTTCGTCAACTAAAAGCAAGTAATATGACAGCTCTCGGCAACATAGCACTTCTCGGCGGCGGTTCATGGGCCACTGCCCTGGCAAAGTTGCTGCTCAACAACTGCGAGACGATCACCTGGTACATGCGCCGCGACGACCGCATCGAGGAATTTCTCCGCCTCGGTCACAATCCGGCCTACCTGACTGATGTCAACTTCGACACCTCTCGCATACATTTCTCGTCGGACATCAACGCCGTGTGCGCCGGTGCCGACGTACTGGTGCTGGCCATGCCGTCGCCATATTTCAAATCGCACACAGACAAGATCACCGTGCCGCTTTCCGGCAAGATCATCGTATCGGCCGTCAAAGGCATCGTACCCGACGAGAACCAGCTCATAACCGACTATATGGTCGACCGGTTCGGCGTGTCATCGGCCCGCGAGCTCGTCATCTCCGGCCCATGTCACGCCGAGGAAGTGGCTCTCGACCGCCCGAGCTATCTCACTATCGGTTGCCACGACCGCTCGCTTGCCGCCGACTTCGGCAAGCTCATCGTGTCGAAGCGGTCGCACGTCATCACCTCTACCGACGTCGAGGGCATCGAGTACGCCGCCGTGCTCAAGAACGTCTACGCCATAGCCGCAGGCATAATCCACGGCATGAAACGTGGCGACAACTTCCTGGCAATGCTCATCTCCAACGCCATCCGCGAGATGGAGCGATTCTGCGCCGCAGCAGCGCCCGCGCCGCGTCAGATATGCGACTCCGTCTACCTGGGCGACCTGCTCGTAACGGCATACTCGCGCTTCTCGCGCAACCACAATTTCGGCTCGATGATCGGCAAGGGGTACTCCGTCACAGCAGCCCGCATGGAAATGGAACAGACCGCCGAAGGCTATTACGCTGCCAAATGCATCACGGACATAAACACGCAGTTCCGCGTCGAAATGCCCATTCTCGAGGCCGTCTACGACATACTCTACCGCAACGTATCGCCCGCCAAAGCCATAGGACGCATCGCCGAGACATTTTCCTGACGTTCTTTTCCAAAAAGCTGTACGATGGCCAAAAAGATCGTAGAGACTCCGCTGATGAAGCAATACATCGAGATGAAGAAGAAACATCCCGATGCAGTACTGCTGTTCCGCGTAGGTGATTTCTACGAGACGTTCTCCGACGATGCCATCACGGCCTCCGAAATCCTCGGCATCACACTGACGCGGCGCGCCAACGGCTCGGCCCAGCACGTCGAGCTGGCCGGCTTTCCGCATCACGCCCTCGACACGTATCTTCCGAAACTGGTGCGCGCAGGCAAGCGCGTCGCCATATGCGAGCAACTCGAGGATCCGAAAAAGACCAAGACTCTCGTAAAACGGGGCATCACCGAGCTGGTGACGCCCGGCGTGGCCATGAGCGACAACGTACTGTCGCACAAAGAGAACAACTTCCTCGCCGCTCTGCACTTCGGCAAGTCGCAGGTAGGCGTGGCTTTCCTTGACATATCCACCGGAGAGTTTCTCACCGCCGAAGGCTCGGCCGACTACATCGACAAGATCGTGTCGAACATGGCACCGAAAGAAGTACTCGTCGAGCGCGGTCTGAAACAACGCGCCACCGACACACTGAGCGAAAAATACTTTATGTTCGAGCTCGAAGACTGGATATTCACCGCCGAAGCCGCCGGCGAGCGACTCCGCTCTCAGTTCGGCGTAGCCTCGCTCAAGGGCTTCGGCATCCAGGGTATGCCGGAGGCCATCATCGCCGCCGGCGCTATTCTGCACTACCTCGACATAACTAAGCACTCGCGCCTGAGCCACATAACTTCCATCTCGCGCATCGAGGAGGACCGCTACGTCCGCCTCGACCGCTTCACGGTCCGCAACCTCGAGCTTATAGCTCCTCTCGACGAGGGGGGCAAGAGCCTCATGAGCGTGCTCGACCGCACCGTCACGCCCATGGGCTCACGTCTGCTCCACCGATGGCTGCTCTTCCCGCTGAAGGATCCCAAAGCCATCAACGCCCGCCTGAGCGTGGTCGATGCATTCTTCCGATCGCCCGACGACCGCGACGATCTCTGCGATATGCTCCAGCGCGTAGGCGATCTCGAACGTCTTGTATCGAAAGTGGCGGCCGCCCGCGTCACGCCGCGCGAGCTGATACAGATCCGCAACGCCCTGGCCATGGTGCAGCCTGTAAAGGACATATGCCTGCGCAGCGACGAACCGGCCCTGCAGGCCCTGGGCGAACAGCTCAACCCCTGCGCCACCGCATCCGACCGCATCACCCGCGAGATCCGCGACGATGTGCCTCTGTCGAAGACCGGCACGGCCGATTTCATCATGCCCGGCGTCGACGACGAACTCGACGAGCTCCGCTCCATAGCCTACTCGGGCAAGGACTACCTGCTGAAGATCCAGGCCCGCGAAATCGCCGCCACAGGCATCAGCTCGCTCAAGATAGGCTTCAACAATGTCTTCGGCTATTACATCGAGGTAACCAACACTCACCGCGACAAGGTGCCGCAGGAGTGGATCCGCAAACAGACACTGGTCAACGCCGAGCGCTACATCACCCAAGAGCTCAAGGAGTACGAGGAAAAGATACTCACCGCCCAGGAGCGCATCGAATCGCTTCAGAACGAAATCTACAACCGACTGGTGCAGGCCGTCACCGAGTATATACCTGCAATGCTGCTCGACGCATCGCTCCTTGCCCGGCTCGACGTACTCAACGCTTTCACCCGCGTGGCCGCCGAGAACCACTACTGCCGCCCCCAGGTCGACGACTCGCTCGAGATCAGCCTCACGGAAGCCCGGCATCCCGTCATCGAGCGCCAGCTGCCCCCGGGTGAACCCTACATATCCAACAGTGTTCGCCTCGACAACTCCGGCCCGCAGATCATGATGATCACCGGCCCGAACATGTCGGGCAAGTCGGCCCTGCTGCGTCAGACCGCCCTCAATGTGATCATGGCGCAGATCGGCTGCTACGTAGCCGCCGACAGCGCCCGCATCGGCTATGTCGACAAGATATTCACGCGCGTGGGCGCGTCCGACAATATATCTCTCGGCGAATCGACATTCATGGTCGAGATGAACGAGGCCGCAGCCATACTCAACAACATGTCGGAGCGGTCGCTGATCCTCTTCGACGAGCTCGGCCGCGGCACATCGACCTACGACGGCATCTCCATCGCCTGGGCCATCGTGGAATACATCCACGACTACAATAATCTCCGGCCGAAGACTCTCTTCGCGACCCATTACCACGAACTCAACGAGATGGAGAAGACTCACGACCGCATCACGAACGTCAACGTGTCTGTCCGCGAGATCGACGGCAAGGTCGTATTCCTTCGCAAGCTCGCTCCGGGCGGCTCCGAACATTCGTTCGGCATACACGTGGCCCGGCTCGCCGGCATGCCGCGCAGCGTGGTAGCACGTGCCGAACAGGTCCTGCACACTCTCGAGCAGGGAGCGCGCCGCTCCGATACTGGTCCTGACGCGCCTGCAGCCCCCGACGACACACGCGCCGCCCTGGCCGCTGTCGACGACACTCCGGGCATGCAGCTGTCGTTCTTCCAGCTCGACGATCCGGTTCTGGCCCAGGTACGCGACGAGATTCTCGGCATTGACATCAACAACCTGACCCCGCTCGAGGCTCTGACCAAGCTCAACGACATCAGAAGCATTCTCACCGGCAAGTTTTGATTTTGTCGGTTTCACAAAAATATGTAACTTTGCAATCCCCACCGGGAAAACGACATTATAATCCAATCATTACCATGCCATGGCTGAAATAAAAATTGCCGGAATCATGAGGGCGGGCGTGTTCTCGCCCAATCATATAGGCAACGACGCCGCCATCTTCAACGTAGTGGCCGAGCAACTGCGCAAACGCGGCTGTGAGGTAAAGGTATACTCCGAAGACCAGTTCGCAGCCGGCGCCGTCAACGAGCGCATCATACTGAACATGTGCCGCGAGCGCCGATCGATCGAACTGCTGCAGACACTCGAGGACGAGGGCAGGCTGGTGATCAACTCGGGCTACGGAATCGAGAACTGCACGCGCGAGCGCATGTCGCGCATACTGATGGCATCGGGCATTCCCTATCCCGAGAGTTTCATCGTCGACACCGACGAGGTTGTCAAGGACCGGCTCGTGCGCTCTGGCTTCAGTTCGTTCTGGGTCAAGCGCGGCGACGAGCACTCGCGCCACCGCGAGGACGTCACCTCCGCCCGCCACGCCCAGGAGGCTCAGGAAATCCTCCAGGAATTTTTCCTGCGAGGCATAAAGCGCGCTGTCATCAATCGCCATCTGGCCGGCGACCTTGTGAAATTCTACGGCGTGGCCGGCACTCCGTTCTTCTACCATTTCTTACCATTCGACCGCGGCCACTCGAAATTCGGGTCCGAGGAAATCAACGGCGCCCCGCATCACATGCCGTTCGACGAAGACCGACTGAAGAGCATCTGCGCCAAAGCTGCCGACGTCATGGACGTGAAGATCTACGGCGGTGACTGTGTAATAGGCGAAGACGGCTCGATCACGATCATCGACTTCAACGACTGGCCATCGTTCGCTCCGTGCCGACAGGAAGCCGGTCCCGTCATAGCCCGAATGGTAATCAACGAAATCAAAAAGCACAACAGCTGATATGAGTGAGTGCGACAACAATAGATTTCCGCTTCTGCCGCGCCTGATAGCGACATCGCTTGGCTGCGGATACTGGCCCTGGGGGCCGGGCACCATGGGAGCCGTTGGCGGTGTGGCCGTGTGGTTCTTACTGCTGTGGCTCTGCGGTTCAGCCATGGAACTGTTTGCCGCAGTGGCTGCGCTTACCGTAATATTCACTTTCGCAGGCGCCTGGGCCGGGACAGTATCTGAACGCTACTGGGGCCCCGACCCCTCGCGCGTGGTTATCGACGAGACCGTCGGCCAGTGGCTGGCCATGCTGCCGCTGTCGTCCTTCGCGGCCGTGGCCGATCCCTGGACCACATGGCAGATGTGGACCGGGACCGCCCTGTCGCTCGTCCTTTTCCGCTTATTCGACATCGTCAAGCCGCTGGGCGTCCGTCAGATGGAACGCTTTCCGGGCGGATGGGGCATCATGGCCGACGACATTCTCGCGGGCATCTACAGCGCTTTGATCGTAATACTCTACATGTGGATGATATGACACTGGCTGCGAAGATCTACGACAAAGTTATGCACAGCGGGGGATGGTTCACATTCATCCGGTCGGCGATCTCGTCGCAGATAGCGTCGTGGATCGACCTGGGCACCAGTATGCTCTTCTATGCGTTCGTCTTCGTGGCTCTCGACCCCTTCTACCGCTCCAATCTGTCGGTAGCAGTCGGAGCCTTCGTCGGCGGAGTCGTCAACTGCTGTATCAACTACCGCTTCACCTTCCACGCCAAGGGTCAGTCGGTAAAGTCGGTCGGTGTCAAATATGCCATGGTATGGACCGGCAGTCTGCTGCTGAACATGTACGGGACCACCGGTCTGGCCACGCTGCTTTCGAAGTGGCAGTGGCTGCTCTCGCTGGGTTTCACGGCCGACGGCATCTTCGCCGCCGCACGCCTTGTGGCGTCGCTGGCCGTGTCGTGGGCTTGGAACTTTGTCCTGCAGCGCAATTTCGTCTACCGTCCCTCGAAATTCGATCCCTGGGCCATCAGATTCGTCAACCTTTTCATTCCTAAAAAATCAAAACGGTAATGGAAACAACCAATACGTCAACATTCAAGCACATGCGCGACGGCCTGCAGCAAGGCATCTACCGCGTGATCAACCCGTTCGTACGTTTTCTCATCAAGATCGGCGTCACGCCCAACGTCGTGACCACCATAGGTCTGCTGGGCAATCTCGCCGCAGCAGCAATATTCGCCGCAGCAGGTTACAAGGCCACCCAGACTGACCATCAGTTCGTCCTTGTGACCGTCGCGGGCGCCGTCATCATTTTGTTCTCGCTCTTCGACATGCTCGACGGACAGGTGGCCCGCCTGGGCAACATGGTGTCGCGCTTCGGTGCCCTCTACGACTCCGTGCTCGACCGCTACTGCGAACTGCTCACTCTGGGCGGCATCACCTACTACCTGTTCTGCATCGGCTTGCAGATCGGCGCCCTGATCACCTTCCTGGCCATGATCGGCTCGGTGATGGTCAGCTATGTGCGCGCCCGCGCCGAGGGCATAGGTCTTGAATGCAAGATCGGCTTCATGCAGCGACCCGAGCGCGTGGTCGTAACCAGCGTCGGTGCCCTGACCGCCGGCATCACCGGCATGGCCGGCGACACCGAAGTGGCCGGATACATACTCGTGACAGCCATGGCCGTCATCGCAGTGTTTGCCAACATCACCGCATTCGCGCGTATCGCCCACTGCCGCCGACAGTTAACTCAGAAATAAGACTAAGCAACTCACTGCAGCAAATGTCAGCATCCTCATATCTGCACCGGCATCTGCCCCCGCGGCGCCACACCGCCACGATGGTGCTGTGCATTGCGGCATGGCTGGCCGTTACTGGGCTGTTCATCGGATTCCGTCCCGAACACTTTTTCATGGCCGCCGCTATCCTGACGCTGTTCATGGCCAACGTGGAGACGCGCCGTATCATTGTGGCTCTGGCTCCGTTCGCCCTTTTCGGCATCAGTTACGACTGGATGAATCTGCTGCCCAATTACAAGGTCAACCCCGTCGATATCCAGGGCCTTTACGAGACGGAAAAGTCGCTCTTCGGCATCACCGTCGGCGAGGCTTCAGTATTGACGCCCAATGAATTCTTCGCCCTGCACAACTCGCAGTGGATGGACATTCTGGCCGGATTCTTCTATCTCTGCTGGGTCCCGGTACCCATCGCTTTCGGCCTTTGGCTCTACTACAGGGGGCAACGACGCATATACCTGCACTTCGCCCTGGTATTCCTGCTCGTCAACATGATCGGATTCGCAGGATATTACATACACCCGGCCGCGCCGCCGTGGTACGTGGCCTCGCATGGCTTCGGCTTTATCGAAGGCACGCCCGGCGAGGTCGCCGGACTTGGCCGCTTCGACGCGCTGACCGGCCTGGGCATCTTCAACGGCCTCTACGCCCGCAATGCCAACGTCTTCGCCGCGATGCCCTCGCTCCACTCGGCGTACATGCTTGTGGCGTTCATCTACTCGCTGCGCGCCCAATGCCCGCTATGGATGCGCGCAACCTGGGCGGTGATCTGTCTCGGCATATGGTTTACCGCCGTCTACACCTCCCACCACTACATCCTTGACGTAGCCGGAGGCATAGCCGTGACTTTGCTCGGATATCTGGTGTTCGAGTACGGACTGATGCGCATTCCCGCTTTCAGCCGCTGCATCGACCGCTATGCCGCATATATCTCTCCAAATAAATAGAAGACTTAATGTTCGTTGACCTGAAACAGCAGTACCGCAAATCGCTCAAATCGTTCGACACCGAGGAGCATATCGATCTGGCTTTTTACAGACCGTTGGGCTTCGCGTGGGCCTATCTTTTCCGCAAGATCGGCGTCACGCCGAATGCGGTGACCGTCGCCTCGATATTTCTGGGTGTGGGCGCCGGCGTCTGTTTCTATTTCGACAATATATGGATCAGCGTGCTGGGCATCTTCCTGCTCGTATGGGCCAACACTTTCGACAGCTGCGACGGCCAGCTCGCGCGCCTGACGGGCAGCTATTCACCCCTGGGCCGCATCCTCGACGGCCTCAGCGGTGACCTTTGGTTCCTGGCCATATACATCGCCGTCTGCCTTCACGAGAATCATTTCTCGGTCTTCTTCGGCGAACATGCATGGCTGATATGGGCCATTGCGGCTGCCGCCGGCATCTGCCACGGCAAGCAGGCCGCCATGGCCGACTACTACCGCCAGTTCCATCTCTTCCATGTCAAGGGCCGGGAAGGCAGTGAGCTCGACACGGCATCCGATCTCGAAAAGCGTCTGGCGGCACTGTCGTGGCGGCACGACTTCTGGCGAAAGATCACGCTTACGTTCTACATCAAGTACACGGCCAACCAGGAAGCGTGGACACCCTGGATGCAGAAACTGCGCCGCGCCTTGGCCGAAAAATACCCCGACGGCCAGATACCGGCCGCGTACCGCGAAAAATTCCGCGCCGCCAGCCGTCCTCTGATGAAGTATACCAACATCCTGACATTCAACTGGCGCTCGATCGTACTTTTCATCACGGTGCTCGCCGGACAACCCTGGCTGTATTTCGTTTTCGAACTTACCGTACTCAACATACTTCTTATATACATGGTGCGCCGCCACGAGACCATATGTCGCTCCTTTCTGGCCGCACTCAATACCTGAATCTATCACCACGACTATTTTTTGCAATGGATAACAAACCTTCAATCGACAATTTTCCGACAGACAGCTGGGTCAAAATCAGAATCGGCGCCAACCGCTATGTGGGCCGCGCACTCCGCAACGAGCGCGCCCACATCGTGTCAACCGTAGACGCCGCCGGCAAGAGCGTCACATTCTCCTGGCCCTACATCTGCGCCAACGCTTCGTCGGTCGACATCCTCCCTATCGCCGAGGAGGCCGCCGAAGCGTGATACTTCTCCCCGACATATGTCCGGAAACACTGACATAAAAGGCCTGATCTTCGACTACGGCGGCACGCTCGACTCTCGCGGCGACCACTGGAGCGAGGTGATGCTCGACGCATATGGAAGCTCGGGAGTAGCCCTGTCATTCGATGATTTCCGTCCGGCCTACGTAGCCGCCGAGCGATATCTTGCCTCGCACTACGTCGTCAGTCCGTGCGACACATTTGCCGACGTCATGCTGAAGAAAGCCCGGCTGCAGTGCGGATTCCTGTCCGACGCACGAGTGATCGCCGGGGCCGATGCCGAACGGCTGGCCCGCGCCGTGGCCGACCGCTGCTACGCCGCCGCCCGCGCCTGCACTGCCGAGGCCGCACCGGTACTCGCACGCCTGGCCGCACGCTATCCGATGGCGCTCGTAAGCAACTTCTACGGCAACATCGACGCGGTGCTGCGCGACATGGGCCTGCGCGACGACTTCCGCAGCATTGTCGAGAGCGCCGTCATCGGCATCCGCAAGCCCGATCCGCGCATCTTCGCCGCCGGTTGTCTCGCACTCGACCTTGATCCGCGGCAGGTGCTCGTCGTAGGCGACTCGCTCAGTAAGGACATCCTTCCGGCGCGCTCGCTCGGATGCATGACCGCATGGATCAGAGGGCGGCAATGGCGCCTCGACAATGATGAACGATTATTGGATGAAAAGTCGACAACTCTGGAAGAAATAGCATTATCGTTATTATGATTGCTTAACAGCATAAGGGTAAAATTCATGTGAATTTAACAAATATTTGCATACATAGGCGAAATAGTCGATTCTTTCACAAAATTATACATTATTTAGCCTAAATTATTTTTTGCATTTCGGAATTTATCCATAACTTTGGCCACTGAATTGTCTGCATACGCGGACCGAAACGACAGAGAAAAAAAGAAATCATAATAAACTAACCAATTACTTACATTTGATCATGACTCAAAGCAAAGTAAAACCTGCTGAAGGTAAACTTGGCGTAATGGTTGTCGGCAACGGCGCCGTGGCCACCACCTTCATGACCGGTGTGCTTATGGCACGCAAAGGTCTCGCAAAGCCTATCGGCTCTATGACTCAGTACGACAAGATCCGCGTAGGCAAGGGTGACGACAAGAAATATCTGAAATACGACGAAATCGTGCCCATGGCCAAACTCGACGACATCGTGTTTGCCACCTGGGACGTTTATCCCGCTACCGCTTACGAATCGGCCATCAACGCCGAAGTTCTCAAGGAAAAGGACATCGAACCCGTTAAGGACGAGCTTCAGGCCATCAAGCCCATGAAGGCCGCTTTCGACCACAATTACGCAAAGCGTCTCGACGGCGAGAACATCATGCAGGGCAAGACCCGCTGGGAAATGGCCGAGCAGCTTCGCGAAGACATCCGTAACTTCAAGAAAGAGCACGGTCTCGACCGCGTCGTAGTCCTCTGGGCCGCATCAACCGAGGTTTACGTACCCGTTGACGAGAAGGTTCACGGCACTCTGGCCGCCCTCGAAGAGGCAATGAAGGCCGACGACAAAGAGCACATCGCACCCTCGATGTGCTACGCCTATGCCGCACTTCAGGAAGGCGCTCCCTTCATCATGGGCGCTCCCAACACCACCGTCGACATCCCCGCCATGTGGGAACTCTCGGAGAAGACCGGCATGCCTATCGCAGGCAAGGACTTCAAGACCGGCCAGACCCTCGTCAAGTCGGGCTTCGCTCCCATCATCGGCACCCGCTGCCTCGGCCTGAGCGGCTGGTTCTCGACCAACATCCTCGGTAACCGCGACGGTCTCGTGCTCGACGAACCCGCCAACTTCCGCACCAAGGAAGTTTCGAAGCTCTCGACACTCGAGTCGATCCTCGTACCCGAAAACCAGCCCGACCTCTACACCGACTACTTCCACAAGGTGCGCATCAACTACTACCCCCCGCGCAACGACAACAAGGAGGGCTGGGACAACATCGACATCTTCGGCTGGATGGGCTATCCGATGCAGATCAAGATCAACTTCCTCTGCCGCGACTCTATCCTCGCCGCTCCCCTCTGCCTCGACCTCGTGCTGCTGAGCGATCTCGCAGCCCGTGCAGGCCGTCACGGCATCCAGCGCTTCCTGAGCTTCTTCCTCAAGAGCCCGATGCACGACTACACCAAGGGTGAGGTTCCCGTCAACCATCTCTTCCAGCAGTACACGATGCTCAAGAACGCACTTCGCGAAATGGGCGGTTACGAAGCTGACGAGCCAATCGATTGACGCTCCTCCCGCTAAGCCAAAATTCCCGGCCACCCGGCCGGATATATACTCAAAAAGCGCAGCCCGCCGGGCCGCGCTTTTTGCTTATTCCCTGCCAGGAATCTCAAGCGGCGCCTTGGGAGGCGGGGCGGAGTCCGCGGGACGCCTTGACGTTGAGGCGGCGGGTGTAGGCGGCGCGGCCGTCGGAAATGGTAACGGCGCCATCGGCGATCGAGAGCGTCGCACACGAGGCGTCAAAGCCGAGCGGCAGGCGCAGGATGCCGCGCACGCGGCCGTTCTGGTCGCAGATCTGGATGCCTGCGCGGGTCATCACCCACAGCCAGCCGTCGGCGTCGAAGGCCATCGACGGGATGTCGAGCGCGGCGTTGTCGTAAGTGTGCAGCCAATAGTAGCGCTGCCCGTAAAGCCGCTCACCGTCCTTTCCGATAATATA
>CAJJQT010000027.1 GCA_905193995.1 uncultured Porphyromonadaceae bacterium
TGCGATTTATGCCACGTCGGCATTGACTGCAAATTGGAAAAACTGCGTTTTCCGATAAATTTGACCTGCAAAATACTGCGTTTTCCTATGATTTTACCTACCAAAAAACTGCGTTTTCCGATAAAGGCGGCTTTGACAGTCCGTTTATTCGGTGATAAGAATCTTGCGGGAGCCGCGGATGTATAGGCCGGGGGCAGGCCGACCGGCGACCCGCCGGCCGAGCAGATCGTAAAGGGGCGCGTCGGCTTCGCCGTCTTCATCAGTGACGGCATCGGCTACGCCCGCAAGATTTTTCAGCAGAAACGTCAGCGGACGGGCGGCACGCTGCTGCCAGAACCATTCGTTGTGGCCCGCTCCGGAGGCATCGAAAGTCATCAAAGACCCATTGTCCGCGGAATAGCCGTGTCTCTCGGTTATGGCACGGGCCAGGGTTTCATACTGCAGGTAGTCGGCATCCCAGCCCGTCGTGCCTTGATCGAGATACAGGCGCCGCTGCGCCGGGTCGGGAAGATTTCCGTCCATATAGGCCAGGACAGCCGCGGCGCACACGGCATCGGGCTGCAGTGAATAATCTGCATTCATCTTGAACGACCCGATCCAATGCGTCGACATACAGGCTGCTCCGCCAAAAATATCGGGATATTCACACAATAGATACATAGACGCAAGGGCTCCCATCGACGAACCCATCGCGAAGGTGTGTCCGCGGTCCGGAGCCGTGTTGAACATATCATCGATCAGCGGCTTTAGCTCGCAGGCGACAAATTCGGCATGCTCGTCGCCGAAGAAACCCGCCGAACAGGTCTCGCGAACAAACGTCCGGTCCCGGTCGGCAGCGGATATATATGACATGGCCTTTTCGGGAAAATAATCGTTCGGCCGCAGATTCTTCGCCCCGCGGTTGTGGATTCCGACGATGATCGGAGCCGCAATTTCGCCTTTAGAGGCCAGTGAGGCTGCAGTTTGGTCAAGTTCCCAAGCAACAGTAGAAAAAGAGAGTGACGGATCGAAAAGATTCTGACCGTCATGCACATACACCACAGGATATCCGCCCGGCAGCGCCGCATCATAAGTCGGCAGCCACACATCCACCGTCATATCGTCGGCCAGCGTCTCCGACGCGACCGACAGTCGCACCGCCGACCCGGGACTCACCGCCGGAAACTCCTGCGGCGGCGCTACTGAATACTCCGGCAGCGCACCCGGGAGCGCCGGCGCAGCCGCCAGCGCGCTCACTGCTGCCAAAACCGCTTTCAAAAAACAACGTCCGAACATAAGTTACTTAATAAATGCTGATTATAAAGATTAAACCGATTAATAGCGCGATCCACTGATATAAAAAGAGGATTCCCGCGATGAGAATCCTCGAAAAGTGTACCCGGACCCGGGATCGAACCGGGAAGGATTGCTCCAACGGTGTTTGAGACCGTCGCGTCTACCGATTCCGCCATCCGGGCGCGATGCAAAGTTAGGCATTTTTTGGCATCCGGCAAGCAGAGGTGTCGTTTTTTTGGTGCAAATGGCCATGTTTTGCTTTTTTTTGAGTATTTTTGTGGAAATTTCCGCACCATGAGCACCGATACACGACACCCCCTGATAGGCATGACTCTCGAAGACCTGCGCCGCGTGGCGGCTGAGGCCGGACTTAAGCCGTTTGCAGCCAAACAGATGGCAGCATGGCTGTATGGGCGCCGGGTGACTGATATCGACGCGATGACCGATCTCTCGAAGGAGGGGCGCCGCCGCCTGGCCGAAAGCTACTGCATCGGACGGACCGCACCGCTTACCCGCTCGGTGAGCGCCGACGGCACGGTGAAGTATCTCTTCGAGGGTACAGGAGGCATGGCCGTAGAGGCGGTATACATCCCCGACGGCGAGCGCGCCACACTATGCGTGTCGTCGCAGGCGGGCTGCCGCATGGGCTGTACGTTCTGCATGACGGGGCGCCAGGGCTTCCACGGCAATCTGACTCCGGCCGGAATCATGAATCAGATACTGTCCGTGCCGGAGAGCGAGCGTCTGACCAACATCGTGTTCATGGGCATGGGCGAGCCGACCGACAATGTCGAGGCCGTGATGACGGCAATCGAGATACTGACCTCCGGCTGGGGCCTGGCCTGGAGCCCGAAGCGCATCACGGTGTCGACCGTAGGCAACCGCGCGGGTCTCAGGCGGCTGGCCGAGCAGACGAAAGTGCACCTGGCCGTGAGCGTCCACTCGCCCTTCCCCGACGAGCGGCTGCGGCTGATGCCGGCCGAACGCGCTTTTCCCGTCCGCGAGGTGATGGAGCTGCTGCGGGGCTACGACTTCGCCCACCAGCGGCGCCTGTCGGTGGAGTACATCCTGTGGAAAGGCCTCAACGACGACCGGCGCCATGCCGACGCGCTGGCACGGCTGGTACGCGGCACCGACGCCCGCGCGAACCTCATCCGCTACCACGCGCTGCCGGGCTCGGAGATGCAGCCGCCATCGACGGCTGTCATGGAGGCTTTCCGCGACCGCCTCAACGAGCAGGGCGTGACGGCCACGATCCGCGCCTCGCGCGGCGAGGACATCGAGGCGGCATGCGGAATGCTGGCCGGCCAGGCCAAAAACGCCGCCCGCACATCCGACAATACAGACAACCAATCAAATACAGATTCAAATGCATAAAAAGATAAAAGTGGGAATCACCCACGGCGACATAAACGGCATCGGCTACGAGATAGTGCTGAAGCTGCTCGAAGACGGCCGGCTGGCCGAGCTCTGCACGCCCGTCGTGTACGGCTCGGCTAAGCTAGCGGCCGCCTACCGCAAGGCGCTGCAGATGCAGCAGGTGCCTATGACTCAGATCGAAAGCCCCGAACAGGCTACCGGCGACACCAACTATATAATCAACGTTGTCGGCGAGGAAGTGCGACCCGAGCCGGGCGTGGCGTCGCCCGAGGCCGGCCGCGCCGCCTTCGCGGCGCTGGAGCGCGCCGTAGCCGACCTTAAAAACGGCGATATCGACGTTCTGGTGACGTGCCCGATCAACAAATCGACCATCCACAGCGCCGAATTCACCTTCCCGGGCCATACCGAGTACCTCGAGTCGGCCGCCGGCGAGGGCAAGGCGCTGATGATACTCTGCGACGAGAATATGCGCGTGGCGCTGCTGACTACCCACACTCCGATAGCCCGGGTAGCCGAGACCGTGACCGAGGATGCCATAGTGGAGAAGCTGCGGATCTTCGACCGCTCGCTGCGCCGCGACTTCGGCATCGACGCACCGCGCATAGCCGTGCTGGGGCTGAATCCGCACGCCGGCGACGGCGGGCTGCTCGGCTCCGAGGAGAAGGACATCATAGCTCCGGCCATAGCCAAGGCGCGCGAGGAGCGCATCCTGGCCTTCGGGCCCTACGCCGCCGACGGCTTCTTCGGCTCGGGTCAGTTCAAGAAATTCGACGGCATCCTGGCCATGTACCACGACCAGGGGCTGGCGCCTTTCAAGGCCCTGTGCATGGGCTCGGGCATCAACTTCACGGCCGGGCTGCCGTTCGTGCGCACGTCGCCCGACCACGGTACCGGCTTCGACATCGCCGGCCAGGGAGTGGCCGATCCCGACTCGACCCGCGCGGCCGTCTATGCGGCGATCGACATCCTGCGTGCACGCCGGCGCTACGACGAGGCGCGCCGCTCGCCCCTGCGCCGCCAGTATTACGAAAAAGGCGCCGACAATGTAGTACTTGACCTGTCGGGAGAATGAATTTCGCGATCATAGCAGCCGGCGACGGCTCGCGCCTGGTCCATGAAGGCGTGAGCAGCCCCAAACCGCTCGTCGAGCTTGACGGGCGGCCAATGATCCGGCGTCTCACAGACATATTCACCGCCTGCGGCGCCGAAAGCATCGCCGTTATAGTCAACGAGTCGATGACCGACGTAACCCGCTACGTGGCCCGGCTGGCCGGCGAAATATCCGTGCCGCTGCGGCTGTGCGTAAAGTCGACCCCCGACTCAATGCACAGCTTCCACGAGGTCTCATCGCTGCTGCCTGAAGGTAAATTCGTACTCACGACGGTCGACACTATCTTCAGCGCGGGTGCCATGCGCCGGCTCGTGGCGGCTTTCGAAGCCGATGACACAGCCGACGGCTACATGGGCGTGACGGACTATATCGACGACGAGAAACCTCTCTATGTGGGTGTGGACGCCACGGGACGCATCGACGCCTACCGCGACGAACCATTCGCGGGTGTGCGCTACGTGTCGGCCGGAGTATACGGCCTGCAGTCGCCCCGGGCGCTCGAGGTGCTTCGCGAATGCATCGCCGCCGGCAAGGGCCGCATGCGCAACTATCAGCGCGCACTCGTCGGCGCCGGTTTCGACCTGCGCGCATTCCCGATGGGCAAGGTGATCGACGTCGACCACGCCTCCGACATAGCCAAGGCGCGGCAGCTGATCCGCGAATTTGAAAACCATGACAAGAAAGATGAATGCAATTAAACTCATACCGCTGGCCGCGGCAGCCCTGTGGGCGACAGCCGCCTCCGTGTCGTGCGGCAGCAGCTCCGCAGCGGGAGCCGGCGCACAGGCCGACACTTTCGAGGCCCGCGGCGCTTTCAGCGGCGATTCGGCCATGGCGGCCGCGGCCGCGCAGGTGGCATTCGGACCGCGCGTACCCGGCACCGCCGCTCACGACAGCTGCGCCGCGTGGCTCGCCGGCCGGCTTGCGGCCTGCGGCGCCGACACCGTCGAGGTGCTCGAATCCACGGCCACGGCCTGGAACGGCGACCGTCTGCCCGTGCGCAACATCCTGGCACGGTTCGACACCGCCGCTACAGCGCGCCTACTGCTGCTCGCCCACTACGACACGCGCCCCTGGGCCGATCAGGAGGCAGACGAGACACTGCGCGAACGGCCTATCGACGGCGCCAATGACGGCGCCAGCGGCGTGGCCGTGCTGCTCGAGATCGCCCGAAACCTCGGTCTCGAGGCAGCGCCGGTCGGAGTCGACATACTGCTGACCGACTGCGAAGACTACGGCCGGCGTTCCGACGCACCCGCGCCCGACGGCGGCCATGACGACTCGTGGGCCATCGGCGCGGCCCACTTCGCCTCCGGGCTGCCATACCCCGCCGCCAAGATCCCGCGCTACGGCATACTGCTCGACATGGTCGGCGGCCGCGACGCGCGCTTCCCTCGCGAATATTTCTCGGCCAGCCTGGCCCAGGCACCCACGGCCAAGGTGTGGGACATGGCCCGCAGGCTCGGCCTCTCCGACCGCTTCCCCGACCGCACCGGAGGCGCCGTCAGCGACGACCACCTGCCGCTGATCCGTGCCGGCATACCCGTGACCGACATCATCGAGAACTCGAATCCGGCCACAGGCTCCTTCCCTCCTACCTGGCACACACACGACGACAATACCGACCACCTCGACCCGGCCACAATGCACGCCGTCGGCACCGTGGTCCTCAACGTGATATACAACGAAAAGCCATGACTATCGAACAGAAACAAGATGAAATAACCGAGCAGTTCGCCGACATCGACGACTGGCTCGACCGCTACGCCCAGATCATCGACATGGGCAACGAACTGCCTCCGATCGACGAGTCGCTCAAGACGCCCGACCGCCTCATCGAGGGCTGCCAGAGCCGCGTATGGCTCGACGCCCGTCTCGACCCGGAAGGCCGCGTACACTTCACCGCCGATTCCGACGCCATCATCGTCAAAGGCATCATCGCCATGCTCGTCGACGTGCTCAACGGCCACACCCCGGCCGAAATCCTCGGCGCCGACCTGCACTTCATCGACGACATCGGCCTGGGCGAGCACCTGTCGCCGACGCGCTCCAACGGCCTGCTGGCCATGGTGAAGCAGATGCGCGACTATGCCCGCGCCTTCAAGCTCCTCGAGGAGTCGCGCAAGGAGGCCTGACGCCTGCCGCCAACCCGCCAATCAATCACCCTTAAAATATCCTTCAAATGTTCAAAGACCATCCCAGGGGACTTATTCCCGCCGCTCTGAGCAACATGGGCGAGCGCTTCGGCTACTACATCATGAACGCCGTGCTCGTGCTGTTCCTGTGCTCCAAATTCGGCCTCTCCGACGAGACCAGCGGCATCATCTACTCGTGCTTCTACGCCGGCATCTACATCCTGAGCCTGGTCGGCGGCTATATCGCCGACCGCACCCAGAACTACAAGGGAACCATCATCCGCGGCCTGATCGTGATGACGCTCGGCTACGCCGTGCTCGCCGTGCCCATCCTGGCCACGAGCGACAATCACGTCTGGCTGCTCATACTCACCTGCGGCGCCCTGTTCCTGATCGCCTTCGGCAACGGCCTCTTCAAGGGCAACCTGCAGGCCATCGTGGGCCAACTCTACGACAATCCCAAATACGCCGCCAAGCGCGACGCCGGATTCCAGATCTTCTACGTGTTCATCAACATCGGCGGCCTGATCGCACCGTTCGTGGCTCCGATGCTCCGCTCGTGGTGGCTCGGCGTCCACGGCCTGACCTACAACGCCCAGCTGCCCGCCATGGCCCACCAGTACCTGTCGGCAACAGACTCGATGAACGACGAGAACATGAACAACCTCTACGCGCTGATCTCCGACGTCGGCGGCAACGTGTCGCAGGTGTCGGCCGACGTGCAGGCATTCTGCTCCGAGTACCTCGACGTGTTCAACACCGGCATCCACTACTCGTTCATCGCCTCCATTGCCGCAATGCTCATCTCGCTCTGCATCTTCCTGATGTGCAAGAACTCGCTGCCCAACCCGGCCCGCAAGGAGGCCGCCCAGGTACAGCAGTACACCGCCGAGGAGAAGATCGCCATGGCCAAGGAAATCAAGCAGCGCATGTACGCCCTGTTCGCCGTACTCGGCATCGCCATCTTCTTCTGGTTCTCGTTCCACCAGAACGGTACGTCGCTGTCGCTCTTCGCCCGCGACTTCGTCAAGACCGACGCCATCGCGCCCGAGATATGGCAGGCCGTCAATCCCTTCTTCGTCATCGTACTCACCCCGCTTGTGATGGTGATCTTCAGCAGCCTCGCCCGCCGCGGCAAGGAGATATCGACCCCGCGCAAGATCGGCATCGGCATGGGCATCGCCGGCCTGGCCTACCTGTTCCTGATGATCTACAGCTATCAGATGGATTATCCGTCGGCCGAGACCTTCCGCGCCATGCCGCCGGCTGCCGCCGAAGCCATGCGCTCGGGCTGGTGGATCATGTTCGTGATCTACTTCTTCCTGACCGTGGCCGAGCTGTTCATCTCGCCGCTGGGCCTGTCGTTCGTGTCGAAAGTGGCTCCCAAGCACATGCAGGGCCTCTGCCAGGGCCTGTGGCTGGGCGCCACCGCCGTGGGCAACCTGCTGCTGTGGGTCGGCCCGCTGATGTACAACGCATGGCCCATCTGGGAGGCCTGGGGAGTATTCCTGGCCGTCTGCCTCGTGTCGATGATCGTGATGTTCTCGATGGTCAAGTGGCTCGAGCGCGTCACCGCCGACAAGTGATCGTGGCGCAGACATAATCTTACCGCATCCACAAAATAAGGAAAGCAGGCGGTCCCCGCCTGCGGCCGGTTGCTATAGTAATCAGGCCGCAGGCTCGGAGCGCCTGCTTTCCATGTACACATTATTAATAAATTTTAATATACGTAGTAGACGTTTTGACCAACATCTTGGGATAAACCGCCAATATCATTGCACAAAAAAGTCGTAACTTTGCATCGCAAACGTGTGTATTACGTGTTCTTATAGGTACAGACTGACAATAACAAGCAACAACATAATAACAATGAAGAAGATTAAATCACTGACACTCACATGCCTTGTGACGACCGCTACGCTCGGTGCGCTCCTGTCGTCGTGCGGCAAGAAAGACGAAAGTGCCCAGCAGGCCCAGGCTCCCCAGCTGCAGGTGCTGACAGTAGAACAAGGCGATGCGACGCTGTACAAGAGCCTCCCCGCCACACTCAAAGGCAAGACCGACGTAGACATCCGCCCGCAGGTATCGGGCAACATCACCGCAGTACACGTCGAGGAAGGCCAGCACGTGCGCAAGGACCAGGTACTCTTCACGCTCGACCAGGTGCCCTACCAGGCAGCAGTCGACCAGGCCCTGTCGGCCGTGAACTCGGCCAAGACCGCCGTGGCCACCTCTGAAATCAACGTAAGCAACCAGAAGGCTCTCTACGAGCGCAACATCATACCCCAGACCCAGTATCAGGTGGCCGAGAATCAGCTTGCACAGGCCAAAGCCCAGCTCGCCCAGGCCCAGGCAGCCCTGACGTCGGCACGCAACCAGCTGTCGTACACCGTCGTGAAGGCTCCGTCGGACGGCGTCGTGGGCGCCATCCCCTACCGCGTGGGCGCGCTCGCATCGCCCTCGATGATGACCCCGCTGACGACCGTGAGCGACAACTCCGAAGTGTATGCCTACATAGCCTTGAACCAGAACGATCTGCTCGGGATGACCGACGGCGGCACGCGCTCGCTCGAAAGCGCCGTCAAGGACATTCCGAACCTGAAACTCGTGCTTAGCAACGGCACTGAATATCCCCTCGAGGGCCGCATCGAGAGCGTCTCGGGCCTCGTCGACAACGCGACGGGCGCGGCCAGCGTTCGCGTGCTCTTCCCCAACCCCTCGGGCATGCTCCGCAGCGGCTACACAGGCCAGGTCCTCATCCCTGTCCAGGCCACCAACAGCATCCTCATCCCGCAGAAATCGACCTATGAGATGCAGGATATGCGCTACGTATTCACCCTCAACGACAGCAACATCACCGTCCCGACCCGCATCGAGGTCATGGAACTCAACGACGGCAAAAGCTTCGTAGTCACCGAAGGCCTCAAGCCCGGCGACCGCATCGTCACCGAAGGCATCGGCACGACTGTCCGCGCCGGCATGCCCGTCCAGCCCGTCGACGCCAAGGCAGCCGAAGAGGCAGCAGCCCCCGCAGCAGCCCAGGAATAAACTCCCAACCATTCAAAAGCTAATTCAAAATGAAACTTGATACATTTATCAACCGGCCTGTGCTGTCGACGGTGATCTCGATCTTCATCGTGCTGCTCGGTCTGCTCGGCATGGTCTCCCTGCCTATCACGCAGTACCCCGACATCGCGCCGCCCACGATCCAGGTATCCACTACCTACAACGGCGCCAACGCCCAGGCCGTGCTCAACTCGGTGATCGCACCGCTTGAAGAATCGATCAACGGCGCCGAGGGCATGCAGTACATCACCTCGACAGCCACCAACACCGGCTCGGCAACCATCACCGTCACATTCGAACAGGGATTCGACCCCGACATGGCCGCCGTCGACGTCCAGAACCGCGTGGCCAAGGCCTCGAATCTGCTGCCATCGGAAGTCAACCAGGTCGGCGTGCAGACCCAGAAGCGCCAGACCTCGATGCTCGTCGGCGTGGCCCTGATCGACACGGCAGGGCAGTACAGCGAGGAATTTCTCGACAACTACATGAAGATCAACGTAGTGCCTGTGCTGCAGCGTATCTCTGGCGTGGGCGACGTCATGAACTTCGGCGCCGACTACTCCATGCGCGTGTGGCTTAAGCCCGACGTCATGGCCCAGTACGGCCTGATGCCGACCGACGTGGCCGGCGCGCTGGCCGAGCAGAACGTCGAGGCCGCTCCCGGCGCCTTCGGCGAGCAGGGCGACCAGTCGTTCCAGTACCCGATGCGCTACCGCGGCCGTCTGACCACGCCCGAGGAATTCGGCGACATCGTCATCAGCGCCAAGCCCACCGGTGAGGTGCTCCGTCTGAAAGACGTGGCCGAAATCGAGCTCGGACGCGTGACCTACGGCTTCCACAACAAGGCCAACGGCCACCCGGCATCGATGGCCATGGTATTCCAGACAGCCGGCTCGAACGCCACCCAGATCATCAACGACGTGCTGGCCGAGGTCGACAAGATGAAAGCCGACCTTCCCGACGGCCTGATCTTCGACATCCCGATGAACAACAACGACTTCCTCTACGCGTCGATCGACAATGTGATCCGCACGCTTATCGAGGCCTTCGTACTGGTGTTCCTCGTCACATATGTATTCCTGCAGGACTTCCGCTCCACCATCATCCCGGCCATCGCCATCCCGGTGGCGCTGATCGGTACGTTCTTCGTGCTCAACCTGATCGGCTTCTCGATCAACCTGATCACCCTGTCGGCTCTGGTACTTGCGATCGCGATTGTGGTCGACGACGCCATTGTGGTGGTCGAGGCAGTCCATGCCAAGCTCGACCAGGGCTACAAGTCGGCCCGGCGCGCCTCGATCGACGCCATGAGCGAGATCGCCGGCGCCCTGGTGTCGATCACCCTGGTCATGATGCTGGTGTTCATCCCCGTGTCGTTCATGCCCGGCACCGCCGGCGTCTTCTACCAGCAGTTCGGCCTCACGATGGCCATCGCCATCGGCTTCTCGGCCGTGAACGCACTGACGCTGTCGCCCGCGCTGTGCGCCGTGTTCCTCAAGCCGCACAACGACGACCGCTCGCTGGGCCAGCGCATGGGCGAAGCCTACGGAGCCGCCACCGAGGTACTCACCAAGAAGTACAAGCGCTCGTTCGGGCTCAACTTCCCGCCGCTGATCACCCTGCTGCTCCTGTGCGCTACGGTCTACTTCATGATCGCCCACTGGTTCTCGGCCCACAACATGGTGCACCTGGCCATCGCCTGCGCCTGCGCCGTACTGACCATCCTCGGCCTCTTCGGCAAGCGCTTCCACCGCGCCTTCGAACGCGGCTACAACGCCATGCTCGGGGGATATAAGAAGGGGGTACGCTTCTTCGCCAAGCACCGCATCGCATCGTTCAGCACCGTCGTAGCGGCCGTCGCCGTCCTCGCCTACCTGATGATGACCACTCCGAGCGCCATGGTGCCCGACGAGGACACCGGCTTCATGTTCGCCATGGTCGACATGCCCGCCGGCACATCGCAGGAACGCACCACCGAGGTACTCGACCAGCTCGAGACCATCGTCATGGCCAATCCGGCCGTGCGTCTGGTGCAGACCATCAACGGCTACTCGTTCGTGGCCGGCCAGGGCGCCACTTACGGCACCCTGCTGATCAAGCTCAAGAACTGGGACGACCGCACCAAGGACGAGTCGGTCACCAACGTCATACAGCAGCTCTATGCCGCAACCTCCACCGTCAAGGACGGCCGCGTCATCTTCATCGCGCCGCCTATGATCACCGGCTATTCCGTGACCAACGGCTTCGAAATGAAGATGCAGGACAAGACCGGCGGCAGCATCGACCAGTTCTACGCCGTAGTACAGGCATTCCTCGGACAGCTCAACGCCCAGCCCGAAATCCAGGTGGCATACACCACGTTCAACCCCACCTTCCCGCAGTACATGATCGACATCGACGCCGCCAAGTGCAAGCAGGCCGGTATCTCGCCGTCGACCATCCTGTCGACCCTCCAGGGCTACTACGGCGGTATGTACGTGTCGAACTTCAACCGCTTCGGCAAGATCTACCGCGTCATGATGCAGGCCAATCCCGAAAGCCGCGTGTCGCTCCAGACCCTCAGCGAAGTGAAGGTGCGCAACGGCGCCGAAATGGCCCCGATCGACAACTTCGTCAAGCTCACCCGCGTCTACGGCCCCGACCTGCTCAACCGCTTCAACCTCTTCAACTCGATCTCCGTCACCGGTAACCCGGCTCCTGGCTACTCGTCGGGCGACGCCATCGCCGCCATCGAGCGCGTGGCCGCCCAGACGCTGCCCCAGGGCTACGGCTTCGAGTACGCCGGCATGACCCGCGAAGAGGCCGGCAGCTCCAGCGGCAGCTCCACAGCCATGATCTTCGGCCTGTGTCTGCTCTTCGTCTACCTGCTGCTTTCGGCGCAGTACGAGAGCTACTTCCTGCCCTGGGCCGTGATCCTGTCGATTCCGTTCGGCCTGATGGGCTCGTTCATCTTCGCCTCGATCTTCGGCATCACAAACAACATCTACCTGCAGATCGCCCTCATCATGCTTATCGGCCTGCTGGCCAAGAACGCCATCCTCATCGTCGAGTTCGCCCTTGAGCGCCGTCACTCGGGCATGAGCATCTTCAACGCCGCCGTTGCCGGCGCCGCCGCCCGTCTGCGTCCTATCCTGATGACGTCGCTGGCCATGGTCATCGGCCTGCTGCCCATGATGCTCTCGACCGGCGTAGGCGCCAACGGCAACCGCGCCCTCGGCACCGGATCAGTCGGCGGCATGCTCATCGGCATGATCCTCCAGATCTTCATTGTTCCGGCCCTGTTCTGCGTCTTCGAGGCCATTCAGGAGAAGGTCAAGCCCATCAAATGGAAGGATCAGGAAGAGGGAGGCACCATCGAGAGCGAAATCGAACAATATGCA